>JAJRPL010000053.1 GCA_024280815.1 Bacteroidota bacterium | reverse complement strand
ATTCTATCCGTTTTAACTTCACTATTGTGGATGCCTCTCACAATCTGATAATAATGCTTACCTGATTTTTTAAAATGTGCTATCAAAAAATCTAATGACTTCTCTTTTAAATCTTTCCCCGTAAATATCCCCAAATTATACATTTTTGCTGTGGTAACTTTACCTACTCCATAAAACTTTTTGACATCTAACTTTTCTAAAAAAGAAATTACTTCTTCTGGTGGCACTGTTTTTTGTCCGTTAGGCTTATTGATATCAGAAGCTATTTTAGCTACAAATTTATTAACAGAAATACCTGCAGATGCATGTAAACCTAACTCATTAAAAATACGTTCTCTAATTTCTTTGGCAAGGATAGTTGCTGAAGGAAAATTCTTTTTATTTTGAGTAACATCTAAATAAGCTTCGTCTAAAGATAATGGTTCTACCAAATCAGTATACTCAAAAAATATGTTACGTATTGCTTTCGAAATTTCAGTATAACGCTCAAAGCGAGGTTTCACAAAAATTAAGTGCGGGCAATTTCTTTTCGCCATTACACCACTCATAGCTGATCGAACTCCGTATTTTCTTGCTTCATAACTAGCTGCAGAAACCACTCCTCGCTCCCCTCCTCCTCCAACAGCCAAAGGTTTTCCTCTTAATTCAGGATTGTCCAGTTGTTCTACGGAAGCATAAAAAGCATCCATATCAACATGGATTATTTTACGGTATTGTTGATGTTCATTCACCTTATAAAACTACAAAAAATCTTGACCCCAAACTCTATAACAAAAAGGTTCTAAAGAAAATTCAATCAACAAAAAAGGCTGCCAAAACAAATTGACAACCTTTACTATTTATTTCTCCTCCAATCTTGGGGAGGTCAAATGAGGTTTTTACACCACTCCTTGAGCCAACATTGCATCTGCAACTTTGACAAAACCTGCTATGTTTGCACCTTTTACATAGTCTACTAAACCATCGTCATTGGTGCCATATTTTAAACAAGCCGCATGAATATCAGCCATTATTTGTTTTAATTTTTCGTCTACTTCTTCTCTTGTCCAATTATAACGCAAAGAGTTTTGGCTCATTTCTAATCCTGAAACAGCAACACCACCTGCATTTGAAGCTTTCCCTGGAGCAAAAAAGATATTGTTTTTCTGAAAAGTATGAACAGCTTCTGGAGTACATGGCATATTAGCACCTTCACTTACACAAATACATCCATTAGCAATTAAAGTTTTAGCGGCATCACCATCCAATTCATTTTGTGTGGCACATGGTAATGCGATATCACATTTTTCAGACCAAGGTTTTTCACCAGCAACAAATTTTGCATTTGGGTACTTTGCAACATACTCTTTAATTCTTCCACGTTTTACATTCTTCAATTCCATTACAAAAGCTAATTTATCACTATCTATCCCATCTGCATCATAAATATAGCCTGAAGAATCAGAAAGTGTTATTACTTTACCACCTAATTCTATTACTTTCTCAGCGGCATATTGAGCTACATTACCAGCACCTGAAATACTTACTGTTTTTCCTTCAAAAGAATCATTTTTTGTAGCTAGCATATTTTGAGCAAAATAGACATTACCATAACCAGTTGCTTCTGGCCTAATTAGAGAACCTCCCCAAGTAGCACCTTTACCTGTCAACACACCTGTAAACTCATTACGTAATTTTTTATATTGACCAAATAAGAATCCTATTTCTCTACCTCCTACTCCAATATCGCCAGCAGGCACATCAGTATTAGCACCAATATGACGGCTTAATTCACTCATAAAAGCATGACAAAAACGCATAATTTCATTGTCAGACTTCCCTTTAGGATCAAAATCAGCACCACCTTTACCTCCACCCATCGGCAAAGTCGTTAATGCATTTTTAAACACTTGCTCAAAAGCTAAGAATTTTAAAATACTCATGTTTACTGTAGGATGAAATCTTAAACCACCTTTATACGGTCCAATTGCAGAGTTCATTTGAATACGATATCCTCTGTTTACTTGAATTTCACCAGCATCATCTACCCATGCAACCCTAAATGTAATAGCTCTTTCAGGTTCAACCATTCTTAATAAAATGTTTTTACCATAATAAATATCTTTAGTTACGATATAAGGTATTACTGTTTCAGCAACTTCTAAAACTGCTTGTAAAAATTCTGGCTCGTTGTGATTTCGTTGTTTCACCAAGTCCATAAATCCATTTATTTTTGATTTCATATATATTAGTTTATTTTTTTTATTTAACATGTTGTTCGCTATTTATTATTCATCTAGTAAATAAACAGTCTAAGATGTTCGATTCATAATTTTGTTGGGTTATTTTTATTTATTTTATAATTCAACGGTGTAAAAATAATTAAAATTGTAATATTTCAACTTTTTAAACTAATTATTTTTCAACATTATATTACTAACGAAAACGTTTGAATTCTATTATGCATTTTTATTTTTTTTCTCACTATTTAATTTAAACCTGAGGTCGAACTCAGGTTTAAAGAAAAAGATTAAATTTGCAAGCTATAACAAAAAGCAAATGTTAGATAAAGTACATAAATTAATTAGTGAGGTAAATGACTTTAAAGCTACTTCGAAAGATGAAATAGAAGCTTTTAGAATAAAATACCTAGGCAGTAAAGGATTATTAAAAGGTTTATTTGCCGAATTTAAGAACGTTGACGCTGAATTACGTAAAGATTTTGGACAGGCATTAAACAAATTAAAGTCTTCTGCAGAAGGCAAAGTTTCTGAATTATCAAATGCTATATCTAGCAGCACAGAAACAAAAAATAGTTATGGCGATTTAACTAGACCTGCTGAGCCTATTGAGTTGGGTGCTCGTCATCCGATTTCAATCGTAAAAAATCAAATTATTGATGTGTTTTCTAGGATAGGGTTTAACATTTCTGAAGGTGCAGAAATTGAAGATGATTGGCATAACTTTACTGCGTTAAATCTACCAGAATACCATCCTGCAAGAGACATGCAAGACACTTTCTTTATAGAAAAATCTAAACAAGTAGAAAAAGACATGTTACTACGTACACATACTTCATCAGTACAAATACGTTATATGGAAAACAATAAACCTCCCATCAGAACCATTTCTCCTGGCCGAGTTTTTAGAAATGAAGATATTTCTGCTCGTTCACATTGTATTTTTCATCAGGTGGAAGGCTTATATATTGATACTGATGTTTCTTTTGCTGATTTAAAACAAACTTTAGAATATTTTACCAAAGAGATGTTTGGCAAATCTAAGATTAGATTACGTCCGTCTTATTTTCCTTTTACCGAACCAAGTGCAGAAGTTGATATTTATTGGGGACTTAAAACTGAAACCGATTATAAAATCACCAAAGGCACAGGCTGGTTAGAGATTATGGGCTGTGGTATGGTTGACCCTAACGTTTTAAAAAATACAAATATTGATCCTGAAACATATAGTGGTTTTGCTTTCGGAATGGGAATTGAACGTATTGCCATGTTACTATATCAAATACCAGATATTAGAATGTTGTTTGAAAATGACATCCGTTTTTTAGAACAATTTAAATCGGTTATTTAAATGAGTTTAAGAGAATACTTAAGTCATAAAGAGTATCATTGTATCAAACTTAAAAAAATTGCGACCAACCATTTTCAAATTAAAGCAACAATTAATGGCGTAAAAGGTAAATTTATTTTAGATACCGGTGCTTCAAATTCTTGTGTAGGTTTTGATGAGATTGAAAGGTTTAATTTAATCACCCAAGAGTCTGACCATAAAGCAGCAGGAGCGGGTGAAGGTGAAATTGACACACAAATCTCTAAAAAAAATAAAATTGCTATTGGTAATTTTAAATTAAAAAAGACAACACTAGTTTTATTAGATTTATCACACATTAACAATGCTTTAGTCAAACAAAACGCAAAACCAGTAAACGGAATTATTGGAGCTGATATTTTAGAAAAAGGAAAAGCCGTGATTGATTATGACAAGAAAAAATTATACCTTTTAAATAAAAACAAATGAGTGCTGAAAATCAACGATACAATTTAAGAGGCGTGTCTGCTTCAAAAGAAGATGT
>JAJRPL010000052.1 GCA_024280815.1 Bacteroidota bacterium | reverse complement strand
TTTAGCATCTTGATAACGCATACCTGCAACAGCCGCTATATTTGTTGTCTTTTCTCCTGTCCAATGTGGCGAATGGGGGGAGATGCCACCTATTTTAAAGTTGGCTTCCAAGCCTTTGCTAGCATAAACATCTTTTGTAATATCAAAGACGGCTGACCCGACAACGCCCGTATCAAAAATGATTCGACCACCTAAATCGATGGAATCTTTTCTCTCATTCATTCCATTAAATATTTCACGGTCTTTACTTTCAAAACCACTATTCTTCGACGCTATGATAGCTTCCACCGCATAATTATTTGAGTTGGTGAAATCATAAGAAATAGCACCTTTATCAATATTAAATTTTTCACCACGATGCCTAAGATTTAGATATCCTGTAAGTTCTACGTTTTTCTTCTTGTGCTTGTATTGCATTTTTTGGTTATCCATATCAAGTCCTATGCCCCAATCCGCATAAACGGGTAGAGATAAAAGGCTAATAGATGCAATCATTATTAATAATGGCTTAGTACGGTTTATTTTTCTCACGGTTTGTTCCTCAATTTAAAAGTAAGCATTAATTTCTGAGGAAATTGTAAATCTCTTGATGATCAAGGTCTGTAATAGCTTAGTTATGGTTTTGTTTTCTATTGTTATTGCTTTGTAGGATTACCATTCATCCATTCTGTACATTTTGATAACGAAAACCCAACAGATGAAAAAATGGGATTAAGGCATAGTTAGTCTAAAGTCGTGATTTACCGCATATAGAAATATAATTTAAGAAGAAAGGAGCATCGTATGGAATTAAAAACCAAACTTTCAACGCTATGGATTGTTGTTATGTTCAATATGTTATTTGCAGACATCCTAATGTTTATGATGCCAGAGTTTTTGGAGACCCTAATGACAGGTTATTCTGAAAATATTAAAATCACACAAGAGCTGTTGTTAGTATTCGCACTATTGTTGGAGATTCCAATACTTATGATATTCCTCTCTAGAGCATTAGTGCCAAAACTGAATCGACTATTTAATATATTTGCATCGCTCATTACTATCTTATTTATAGTTGGAGGAGGCTCACTAATTTATCATTATATATTTTTTTCTGCAGTTGAGGTTGTGTGTTTGTTGGCAATTATTTGGTATGCCTTTCAATGGAAAGACACGGCCTAAATGAATTATTTTATACATTAACGAATATATAAAAAACAGAATGATAGAATGATAATTATGAATAGTGAATCACCATTAAACCCTTACCACACCATTTTATTAGTTGAAGACGATGTACGTTTGTCTGCATTAGTTGTTGAGTATTTAGAAAAAAACGGCTTAAAAGTAGAAACAGAATTTAGAGGGGATACCGCTGTACAACGCATATTAGAACTAAAACCAGATTTAGTCGTATTAGATTTAATGCTGCCAGGGCTTGATGGTTTTGAGGTCTGCAAACAAGTACGAACAGATTTTGATGGCCCAATTTTAATGCTCACGGCGCGTGATGAAGATATTGATCAAGTTGTAGGTTTAGAGATTGGTGCCGATGACTATGTGGTTAAGCCTGCTCCTCCACGTTTGTTACTTGCACGCATTAGAGCCTTGTTGAGACGAACAGCACAAAGAGATGAAATAACGCAAGTAAGCGTAGAAAAGCAAGAGTTAGAGTTTGGCTTATTAAAAATCATGCGCAACTCAAGAACGGTATCTCGTGATGAAGTAGTGATTGAATTCACAACCACCGAATTTGATTTGCTCTGGCTCTTAGCGATTAATGCAGGAAATATTTTAAGTCGTGACCAAATCAGTGAAACCCTAACAGGGATTGAATATGATGGTTTAGATCGTTCAATTGATATTCGTATATCGCGTTTAAGAAAACTACTACATGATAATCCACTAAAACCAAAAGGTATTAAAACGGTGCGTGGGCAGGGCTATCTATTTGTTGCTGATGGCTGGAGTGATGAGAGTGATATTTGAATTGAAGATAATCACCGGAATACTTAAGTAATGGCTAAACTTTTTATATCATTATATTTGATGGTTTTTGCTTCTTTTATCGTATTTCTTATTTACATTACGAGCATTGATTATCTCGGAGGAGTAATAGGCGGGGGTAAGGTTCTTGAAGAAAAAGTATCTAAAGGTACTTTTATGTTACTGACGGATTCAGTTAAAGGATTATCTAAGGAGCAAACAGATACGCATTTAAAAGATTATAAAGAACTATTTGGCGACGGTTTTATGTTGCTCGAACAATCTAAACTAAGGCTTAGTGAGGATGATTTACGCGACTTAAATGAGAATAAGGTTGTGTCAGTAGAAGAGAATCAAATTTTCAATAAAAAGTCTAAAGAGGTCTTAGATGATTTAGATACTGTTACGATTATTTATTATAAAAGAATTGATACTACACAGGTATGGAGACTAGAACTAGATTATGGCACTGATATATCAATAAATGAATCTGGGTTATTGTTAAAACTTGTAGGAGGTAAATTTTCAAATGGGATGATGGTTTTATTGCAATCCAGATTATTACCGAA
>JAJRPL010000051.1 GCA_024280815.1 Bacteroidota bacterium | reverse complement strand
TATGTTTTTATAAATTTCATAATTCTCAATTCCTAATTCTTCTTTCAACAATTTTTCTTTGCTGAGTTTCAGTAAAGAAGGTGTCTTAAAAGCATCTTTGAAATCCTTTTTATAAATAGGATAATCACTCGTTTTATAGTCCGTTATATTTGCCAATTCAGCAGCTATAGCAATGGCATCTTCTAAATTACCCAAACTATCAACCAACCCATTTTCTAAAGCCTCAACACCTGTCCAAACCCTACCTTGTGCCAAACTATCTACTCTAGACTCCGTCATATTTCTACCTTCAGCAACTCTACTGACAAAGGTTTTATAAATATCTTCTACACCTTCTGTAGCCTGAGCTCTAAAATTTTCACTCATAGGCGAGTAAGGGCTATAACTAGATGAGTTTTTATTGGTATTTACCTGTTCAGCATTTACACCCCATTTTTTTGCCAATTCGCTAAAATTAGGAACAATCCCAAAAACACCTATAGAACCTGTAATTGTAGTTGGTTCTGCTACAATCTTATTTGCATTACAAGCTATATAATATCCGCCAGATGCGGCATAATTACCCATAGACACCACTAATGGTTTTTCAGATTTGGTCAATTCTAATTCTCTCCAAATTAAATCAGATGCCAATGCACTACCCCCAGGGGAATTTACTCGCAATACAATGGCTTTAATTTTATCATTTTCTCTAACCTTTTTTAAAGCTTCAATAATTTTATCTGGACCAATATAATCTTCTGTTCCGTCTCCATAAATGATATCACCTTGTGCATAGATTACTGCAATTCTATCCTTGGCAGAAGATTTAATTCTACCTTTACCTAAAGCAATATAATCTTCAATAGTAATACTGCTCAACTCATCATCTAGTTCAACACCTACCAATTCCTTTAATTTATTGGTATATTCATCATGAAATAATTCGCCATCAATCATTTGATTCTCAATTGCCAGTCTAGGGTTTCTGACGAATAAACTATCTGCAATAACATTCAACTCATCAGGAGTTTTCTTTCTACTCTCTGCAATATCAACAACTAATTCATCCCAAATAGAATTTAACAAAGATGATATCTGCTCTCTATTGGCATCACTCATTTTATTAGTCAAATAAGGCTCAACGGCACTTTTATATTTTCCATGACGGATAACTTCCATCTTTACACCTGTTTTATCTTCTAAATCTTTATAATAAAGAACTTCACTTGACAAACCTCTAAAATCTGCACCGCCAACAGGATTGATAAAAATAGAATCGGCAACAGAACTTAAATAATAAGATTTTTGTAAATAAAAATCTGAATACGCATAAATAAATTTACCTGACTCCTTAAAATCTACCAACTTATCTCGTATTGCTTGCGTTTGTGCAATACCAGCATTTATATATAATGACCGAATACTAATTCCTGTAATATCATCATCAGTTTTTGCATTTTCAATAGCATTTAGTATTTTTTGTAAACCTAAAGTACCATCACTACCAACAAAAATTTCAGTTAAAGGATCTGTATTTTTAGGAGCATAATCTTTAACTTTATTCTCTAGATTCAATTCTAACACAGAATTACTTTCTACACTTGTTACTTTTTCTTCTTCTAAAGACGACGCTGAAGCAGATATAACAATCATAAAAATTAAAAACATAATTCCTATAGCAATAAGAACACCCAATATTGCCGCTAATAATTCTCTTAAAAATTTCATTCTCTTTTTTTTAAAATGATTTATCTTTTTTATAAGTCTATCTAATTATAGATAAGTTACACTATAATACCAATTGTTTATAAAACAAGCAACAAATATAATCTTTTATCTACTCTTTTTATTTTCTTTGTAGCTCTAAAATGAAAATTAAACATACTACATATTTATCACTAGGAAGCAACTTAGAAAATAAGCTTGAAAACATACAAAAATCTCTCTTTTTAATTGCTACAACTATTGGCAATATCGCCAAAGTATCTTCTGTGTACAAAACAAAATCTTGGGGATTTGAAAGTGATGATTTTTTAAATATCTGTATTAAGGTGTCAACTAGTTTAAATCCTGAAAAATTACTGGACAAAGCGTTGGAAATTGAGAATACACTTGGCAGAAGAAGAGATAATTCTAACTATTATCAGGCTAGAACTATTGATATTGATGTGTTGCTATTTGATGATGAAATTATTTCTTATCAAAATTTAAACGTCCCACATTTACGGATGCTTGAACGCAAATTTGTATTGGTGCCTTTGGCTGAAATTGCTCCAAATACAATTCATCCGATAGCAAAAGAGACAATATTTACGTGTTTACAAAATTGTAGCGACAGTTCTGAAATTACAACAACTACCTTAATTTTAAAAAGACCAATTCCAATAACAGAAAAATACAATTATATTGCTATTGAAGGAAATATTGGTGCAGGAAAAACCACATTAGCCAATAAAATTGGTAATGATTTTAATGCAAAATTAGTGTTAGAACGTTTTGCTGACAACCCGTTTTTGCCAAAATATTATGCTGATATGGAGAGGTATGCTTTTCCGTTAGAAATGAGTTTCTTGGCAGACAGGTACCAACAACTTTCAGATGATTTGGCTCAATTTGACCTATTTAAAAATTTTATCGTTTCTGATTACTATATTTTTAAATCGCTTATTTTTGCTCAAGT
>JAJRPL010000050.1 GCA_024280815.1 Bacteroidota bacterium | reverse complement strand
TTTTTTTAACTCGCGTTTGTTTAGTAAAAGACGACGTTCACTTTTGGGTTTATGATTATAGATATTTCCATTGATATACTCTTCAATAAACATATTGATAACAAAAAGTTCACCTCGTTCATTAAACTCACAAAAACTTTCGGTAATACGTGCTTTACTGGCTCTGATAGATTTAATTTCAGTACCTGTAAGTTGTATTCCAGCCACATAAGTATCTAAAATTTCATACTCAAAACGAGCCTTTTTATTCTTTATGTTAATCTTTGGTTGCATTACTGCAAAACTATAAATTTAAAAAGGAAATACTATGAATTCACAAAAAAGAATTCATAGTATTTCCTTTGGTATAAAGTCTAATGTATAGAGGTTTTATTTGTTTCTAAACACCAACTCATCATTAAAAGCATCTAATAAAATTGAACTATCAGCAGTTATTTTACCTGCTAAAATTTCTTTAGATAACTGATTTAGTACTTCTTTTTGGATAACTCTTTTAATAGGTCTTGCACCAAATTGAGGGTTATATCCTTTTCTAGCCAAACTTTCAACGGCTTCATTTGTTGCAGAAAATTGAATATCTTTTTCTTTCAACATTTTAGTAAGAGCTGTCAATTGTAAGCCAACTATCTTTGTAACTTCCTCACGATTGAGTGGTGTAAACATGATGGTTTCATCAATTCTATTTAAAAACTCTGGTCTGATAGATTTTTTCAATAAATTCAAAACTTCATCTTTTGTTTTATCTAAAACCTTAGCTCTATTTGTATGGTCTAAGTCTTCTAAATTCTCTTGAATGATATGAGCACCCATATTTGAAGTCATAATAATGATTGAGTTTTTAAAATTTGCGACTCTACCTTTATTATCGGTCAACCTTCCTTCATCTAACACTTGTAACAGAATATTGAAGGTATCAGGATGAGCTTTTTCAATTTCATCAAGTAAGATTACTGAATATGGTCTTCTACGTACTGCCTCTGTTAATTGTCCGCCCTCATCATAAACTACATATCCTGGAGGTGCACCAATCAATCTACTTACTGCATGTCTTTCTTGGTATTCACTCATATCAATTCTAGTCATGGCACTTTCATCATCAAATAGATAAGACGCTAATGCTTTAGCTAATTCTGTTTTACCTACGCCTGTAGTACCCAGAAATAAGAAAGACCCTATTGGTTTTTTTTCATCTTGCAAACCAGCTCTTGAACGACGTACAGCATCTGCAACCGCTACAATAGCTTCGTCTTGACCTACCACACGTTTGTGTAATTCGTCTTCTAGTTTTAGTAATTTTTCACGGTCGCTTTGTAGCATTTTCTGTACTGGTATTCCAGTCCACTTTGCAACTACTTCTGCAATATCTTCACTAGTAACCTCTTCTTTTATCAAAGCGGTTTCTTGATTTTTATCTAAGTTAGCTTGTAGTTTTTCAAGTACTTCTTCTTCTTTTTGAATTTTTCCATAACGAAGTTCAGCTACCAATCCATAATTACCTTCACGTTCTGCACGTTCAGCTTCTAATTTGTATTTTTCAATATTCTCTTTTGCTTTTTGAATATCATCAACTACATCTTTTTCACTTTTCCATTTGGCATAGATGGTATCTCTATCTTCTTGTAAATCAGCCAATTCTTTACGAAGGTTCTTTACTTTCTTTTCATCACCTTCACGTTTAATAGCCTCAATTTCAATTTCTAACTGCATTATTTTCCGATCTAGAACATCTAACTCTTCTGGCTTGGAATTGATTTCCATTCTAATTTTAGCAGCGGCTTCATCCATCAAATCAATAGCTTTATCTGGTAAAAATCTATCTGATATATAGCGTTGCGATAATTCAACCGCAGCAATTATGGCACTATCCTTAATTTGGACTTTATGATGAGTCTCATACTTTTCTTTTATCCCTCTAAGGATAGAAATTGCACTTTCGGTATCTGGTTCATCAACAATTACTTTCTGAAAACGACGCTCCAACGCTTTATCCTTTTCAAAGTATTTTTGATATTCGTCTAGTGTAGTTGCACCTATAGCACGTAATTCACCACGAGCCAAAGCTGGTTTTAAAATATTTGCCGCATCCATAGCACCTTGACCGCCACCAGCACCTACAAGTGTGTGAATTTCATCAATAAAAAGAATAATTTCACCATCTGCAGAGGTCACTTCTTTAACTACTGATTTTAAACGCTCTTCAAATTCACCTTTGTATTTAGCACCAGCAATTAAAGCTCCCATATCTAAAGAATAAATGGTTTTATTCTGTAAGTTTTCAGGCACATCTCCTTTAACGATACGATGAGCTAAACCTTCTGCAATGGCAGTTTTACCTGTACCAGGTTCACCGATTAATATCGGATTATTTTTAGTTCTACGTGAAAGAATTTGTAAAATCCTACGTATTTCTTCATCACGACCTATAACAGGATCTAATTTGCCATCATTAGCAGCTTGGTTTAAATTTTTAGCATATTTATTTAAAGAATTATAAGTTTCTTCTGCATTTTGAGAAGTAACCTTACTTCCTTTACGCAATTCATTGATTGCAGCTTTTAAATCCTTTTCATTTACACCATTATCTTTTAATAATTGAGCAGTATCTCCTTTAGATTTTAATATAGCCAATAGCAAATGTTCGATTGAGGCATATTCATCTTTCATCTTTTTAGCAATATTAGCAGCGTCAATTAACATGGTATTTGCTGTACGAGACAACATAAGTTCTCCGCCAGATACTTTAGGAAAACTTTCTAATATTTTTTCTAATGTTTGCTTGAATAGTTCAGTATTTACGCCCAATTTATTTAAAATGAACGGTAGTACATTTTCATCAACTTCA
>JAJRPL010000049.1 GCA_024280815.1 Bacteroidota bacterium | reverse complement strand
TTCTAAGACAATGGATACTAAAAATAAAAACATACTAAAAGAAGTAAAAGGTATAAAACAGCCTAAATCTATTCAAAAAATAAAATTGACTAGAGAGAAACTTCCTACAACTAAAGTGTTTGTTGAGAACATTGTTAAAGGTAATATTACGTATCTAAGCAGAGCTATTACCCTAGTAGAAAGTACAAATACTACACATCAAAAAAAAGCAAGAAAAATTCTCCAAGAATGTTTGCCCTATGCTAATAAATCAGTTAGAATCGGAATTACGGGAGTTCCCGGTGTTGGAAAAAGTACTTTTATTGAAGCTTTTGGCAAGTATTTGACTCAATTAGGAAAAAAAGTGGCTGTATTGGCTATTGACCCAAGTAGTTCAGTAAATAAAGGCAGTATTTTGGGTGATAAAACCCGAATGGAACAATTGGTGAAAGACAAAAATGCATTTATTCGTCCTTCTCCTACTAATGATTCTTTAGGTGGTGTTGCTAGAAAAACCCGAGAGACAATTCTGTTATGTGAAGCGGCAGGGTTTGACACCATACTTATAGAAACTGTTGGTGTAGGTCAATCAGAAACCACAGTACACTCTATGGTCGATTTCTTTTTACTGTTGAAATTAGCAGGTGCTGGCGATGAACTTCAAGGTATAAAACGCGGAATTATAGAAATGGCAGATGCCATAATCATTAATAAAGCTGATGGTGAAAATTTAAAAAAGGCTGAACTTGCAAAAACAGAATTTAGTAGAGCTTTACATTTATACCCTCCTAAAAATAGTGGATGGATACCTAAAATAGCTATCTGTAGTGCTTTAAAAAACTCAGGAATTGAAAGTGTTTGGGACATTATTTTATCTTATCTAAGCCTAACAAAAAAGAATCATTATTTTGATGAACGTCGTAATCATCAAAATAAATATTGGGTACTAGAAACTATTGATGAGCAATTAAAGCGACAATTTTATGACAATAAAAATGTGAAGAAAGAACTTAAAAAAGTATTAAAACAAGTTCATAATAATCAATTGACCCCTTTTGAGGCAGCTAACAAAATTTTATCAAAAAAATAAGGATAATATCAAGTTCTCATAAAAAGTCAAATTGGTATAATACCTTCACTACTCAATAGGTTGTTCAACTATCTCCAATTCAAAAATCAAGTCAGTATCTGGTGGTATTTGTCCATGACCATGAGTCCCATAAGCTAAATGAGAAGGGATAAAGAGTATTGCCTTATCTCCAACTCTCATTTGTCGCAAACCTTCTTTAAATCCTGAAATTAAAGTAGCATCTGGACTATAATCCATAACTACAGGTTCATATCCACCTCTTGCCTCTTTTTTATCATCATATTTTCCGTGTAAATCTGCAATTTCTTTACGATTAGAATCAAACAATTCTCCATTAGTAAAATATCCAGCATAAAAAACATTTACTTTTGATTCTACTCTAGGTTTTTTTCCTTCGTTTTTGTTTATAAAATAAATTTTTAATCCTGATAGCATCACGATTGAATTATGTTTAGCTTTATCTATTCTTTTTAAAAAAGAAATTTTTGCTTGCTTGATATTCTCTTTTCTTTTTTTTTCTTCCTCTTCTAGGCTTTTAAAGTATTCACTAAAAACTTTTGAAGCATTAAATTTTTTAGCAGCATTACCAACCCGAATGATTTCCATTTTATTTAGAACATCATTCTTCGCAATAGCATCAACGACTTTCTGACCTTTAATTACATGCCCAAAAACTGAATGAACACCATTTAAATTAGGCATTGCTTTTTGGGTTATAAAAAATTGACTTCCGTTAGTGTCTGACCCTGAATTTGCCATAGATAAAACACCTGCTTTATTATGTGAAAATAATAAATTAGCATCATCATTGGTAGGGAATTCATCTTCAAATTGATATCCTGGTCCGCCAGTTCCATTTTCTTTTGGATCGCCCCCTTGAATTAAAAACCCTTTTTCAACTCTATAAAATTTTAAGCCATCAAAAAAAGGTTTTCCTTTGAATTTTTTAGCAACATATTTATTATTCCCTTCAGCTAAGGATACAAAATTTGCAACAGTAATTGGAGTTTCTGCATAGCTTAACTTAACTAAAATACTCCCTTTGTCAGTTTGTATGTCAGCATAAAGACCATCTTCTAAATCTGAATAATTTGATGATTTACAAGAGATTAAGATTATACTTAAAAAAGCTATTTGTAAAAATTTCATTTACTTTTTTATTCTTTACTAGGTTGCAAATCTGTTAAGGTAACTGTATAGATTAGAGGTTGATTAGATCTTATTTTTTTATAACCAGAATATCCATAAGCTTTATGAGAAGGAAATAAAAAAGTGATTGTTTCTCCTTTTTGCAACAATTTAAGCCCTTCTTGTAAACCAGTAATTAATTCCTGTTTATCAATTAAATAATTACGTGCTCCTAATTCTTCTGCATTATAAATTATGACACCATTAATATCTTTAATTTCATAAGTAAAGTTCACTTCATCACCAGACTTGGGTAAAGGAGTTGATGTTGAATTTTTTGTATTGTAATAATACCAAAAACCATTTTCAGAGCTTATATATTCATGTAGAGTATCAGATTTCATCAAATCTAAAAAAGCCTTTTCTTCACTTTTATTGATTACTTTATTACGTTCTATTGATTCTTTTAGAAAAGAAGACGTTTTTTGAACTATCGGTTTTCTAGCTTTAGGTTCTGTACAAGAAAGTACTAAACCTATAATCATAAATAATATAATATTATACTTCATAAGAATTCTCTAAATCTTTTTTATAATTAGGTAGTAGCTCTAAAAATTGTTTCACTGTATTTGATAATGGCACTTCACTCCTTCCTCCTGCAGCGTTTAAATGACCTCCGCCATTAAAATGATTACGTGCAAAATCATTCACAGAAAAAGTTCCTTTTGATCTTAAAGACATTTTTATGATACCTTGTTTTTGATCTTCAATAAAAATAACTGCAAAAACAATTCCTTTAATTGATAAACCATAATTTACAAAACCTTCTGTATCTCCTTTTTTAAAATCATGAGAGTTTAGTTCTTTTTGAGATAGTGTTATATATGCTGTTTTATATTCATGTAACACTCTTAAATTACTAAGAGCAATCCCAAGTAATTGCAATCTATTAAATGAATTAGTATCAAATATACTATTATGAATTTTAGTATGATCAATCCCTAAATCTATCAAACTAGCTGCAATATTATGTGTTGTGGTCGTTGTTGCATTATATTTAAATGAGCCTGTGTCAGTTACAATACCTGTGTAAAGACAAGTTGCAATCGTCTTATCTATTTTATTTAAATCACCTAATTTGTCTAAAAAATGATAAACCATTTCGCAAGTAGAAGCTATTGACGGATCAGAATACATAAAATTGGCATAATCATCTGGTTGTTCGTGATGGTCAATCATCACATAAGTCGTATTAAGTTCTTCTAAGACAGGTTGCATTTGTTGCCCCACTCTATGCAATGCATTAAAATCTAATGTAAAAACAATTTCTGCTTTATTTAAAATCTCTTTCCCTTTTTCTACATTTTCTTCAAATATTATTATATCCTCTTGATTTGGTAGCCATTTTAAAAAATCTGGACAATCATTAGGAGAAACAACAGTTACATCATGTTTTAACTTCAATAAATAGTGATATAATGCTAGACTTGAGCCATAAGCATCGCCATCAGGATTTCTATGTGAAACAATAGCTATTTTTTTAGAGGTAGATAATAGCTCTTTTAGTTGTTTTATTTCAAGGTCTTTCATCATTTGCGAATATACAATAATTTCATGTCTGGTATACTTTAAATGTTTAATTTTAGTCACAACAAACTCTTCATTAAATGAGAACAATAATCTACCTTATCCTTTTTACTTCTGTAGTATCTTGTAAACAAAAAAACAATGATATTACAAATAATCAAGCCAATTTCAATATTGCTTTTGGCTCATGTAACAATCATAACCTACCCAACACTCTTTGGGATGATATTCTAAAAAACAACCCTGATGTTTGGATTTGGGGTGGTGATATTATCTATGCAGATACAGAAAACATGAAACTAATGAAATCCTATTACGATAGTCTGAAATATCATACAGAATATAAAGACTTTATCACTAAAGTGGATGTGCTAGCCACTTGGGATGATCATGATTATGGAGAAAATGATGCAGGTACAGAGTTTATAAAAAAGGATAGTTCTCAACAACTTTTCTTAGATTTTATTGATATTGACATTAATGATTCTAGACGTAAAAGAAAAGGAGTTTATCATTCAAAAACATATAATATTAATGACAAGAGCATTAAAATAATACTCTTAGACACACGCTATTTTAGAACAGCTTTAACTAAAGATTCTACTGGTGTAAAAAGATATATACCATCAAAAGATACTACAGGAACACTTTTAGGAAAAACCCAATGGCAATGGCTAGAAAATGAATTGAGAAATTCTAAAGCTAATTTTAATATTTTGGTCAGTAGTATTCAATTTTTATCGCATGAGCATGGTTGGGAAAGTTGGGGGAATATGCCACATGAAGTTGAACGATTTAATAATTTAATTTTACAATCAAAGGCTGAGAATGTAATTTTATTATCAGGAGATAGACATATTGCTGAAATATCAAAGTCAAAAATAGAAGGACTACATTATCCTCTTTATGATTTTACGTCAAGCGGATTAACTCATGCCTATGAACAGTTTACCTCCGAGCCAAATCAATATAGGGTTTCAGATGTAATTAAGAAAAACAACTTTGGAATTTTAAAATTTAATTTAGAAACCAATACTGTCAAAATGGAGATAAGAGGAAATGACAATGTACTGTTAGAAACAGTAATTCAGAAATATTAAAAAATTATCCTCCTATATTTAATAAAAAAACTATTTTTGCACCTCATTTAAAGAAAATAATAAAATGACAACAAACAGAACGTTTACAATGCTTAAACCTGATTCAGTTGAAAAAGGGAATATCGGAGCAATTTTAGAAAAAATAAATGCAGCAGGTTTTAGAATCGTTGCGTTAAAATTAACACAAATGACTGATAGAGATGCTAAAGCATTTTATGCTGTACATAAAGAAAGGCCTTTTTACGGTGAATTGGTTGAGTATATGACACGTGGGCCAGTGGTTGCAGCTATATTAGAAAAATCTAACGCAGTGGAGGATTTTAGAGCCTTAATTGGTGCTACCAACCCAGAAGAAGCTGCTGTAGGCACCATCAGAAAATTATTTGCTACATCTATCAGTGAGAATGCTGTACATGGTAGTGACAGTGATGAAAATGCTGCTATTGAAAGTGCTTTTCATTTTTCTGAAAGAGAAATGTACTAAACAATAATTAGTAAACTTTATACAAAAAAAATGCCTCGAAAATTCGAGGCATTTTTTTTGTATACTTATAAAGTAATTAATACTTAATTGCTTTTTTACTTATTTCTGATCCGTTTTCAAAAGTTGTATTCAAAATTAATACTGTACCTTTTTTGATACTAGAAGTATTAATTCTAAATGTACTTTCATTAGGGTTGGTATCAATCAATAATCTACCAGTAATATCATATACCTTAATCTGATTGATTATAGTATTTGATTTGATTAATAAATTATCATCTTCATTTACAACAACAAAGTTATTATTTAACTCTAAATCATCTACTGCTAATACGCTATTTGTAAATTGTAATGTAAATCTTTCAGCATAATTTCCTTCACTAGTTACAGCAAAACTATATGCTTCTTGTTTTAAATCATGAGTGATATTCAATTCATTATCTACTAAATACAGATCATTATCTTTTAAAGCACCTTCTAAATGATCAATACTTATTTTATAAGTTACAGAAGCATCATCAATATAGGTGTCAAAACCAAGAGGAACTTTTTTATCAGTAGTAAAACTACCTAAACCTTGAATAGCATATTTTTTATCATCAATTCTTGAATATATACTCACCCAACCAGCAGTTATATTTTCACCATCATAAGCTCTATCAAACCCATCAGTTGCATTGTCAAAAAAGCCAACTAAAATTTGATTAGAAGCTCGACCAACACTACTTTCTATATTCAACCAAACTCTATCCTCTTCTTCACTAGCAGATTTTTTTGTATCTTCAGATTTAAAAAATTGTGTATTCAATCCTTTTACACGCATACCATCTGTAAAAGTAACTTTCTCTACCGTTGAATTGGTTTGTACTATAAAGCCTTGAGCAGAACCAATATATCTTGTTGGTATAGGTGACCCGGCCACAGCTGCAGTACCACCAGACAAATTATAACTAGCATAATCATTTGCTGAATATTGTTCATTTGCTGTATCAGGATCCTGATTGTTAGGTGTAGCGTGAGTCCAAAACCAAAGCGTACCATTAAGTGACGCAGAATTATCAGAGTCAAGAATAAATTTATTAGCATCAAGAACAGAAGGGTATGGATTACCTATTAAGCTTAAATCATCCAATCCATTTAAATTATTATTAAACACTACATCATTACCGGCAGTTAAGGTTATAGTACCATTATTAGGTGCACCAGAGAAAGTAACTGTTGCTTGTAACGGATAATTACCCGAAACAGGTCCTTGAGATATGTACCCTTTTCCAGATTTCATAGTTTGACCAGCAGCTGGTATCCATTCACCTAGTGCTTGGTTTCCACCTGTTCCGTCAACGTTAACAGCTGACATATCCCAATAGTATAGTGAACTTTGTGAATAAGTACCACTTGCAAAAACATTTGAAATATTTGCACTTTGCACAGGAGATGACCAATAGGTATAATCGTCTTTATTTGTTAAAGATGTTGTTTTTTCTGATTTTGAAATTGACCCTGTAATTGAAACTGTATTCCCAGAATCAGAAGCATTGACGGTATATAATGATTCTTGATCACCTAAAGACAATGACCCAACTATGTTTAAACTTCTACTAACTTCAATATAATTTGAGGTTCCATTATCAAAATTAAGTGAGCCATTCACCACTAAATCACAAGCTCCGAAAGAACCATTAGCTGCTGTATAAGTTGCATTTATTGTGGCATTTCTTGTTCTATCAGAAAAACCATTACTCCAAGAAGCACCTGACCATACAGTAGCTCCAGAATTTTGTGAACCTAAAGCCACGTTTGACGTTGATTCTGCTGCATCTACCTCTTCAATGGTTAACTTTATATAATCTGTTACAAGAAAACCATTTATTCCGTCAAAAAATTTAAAAGATTTTGTTGGTAATTGAGATGTACCACAACCTTTAATAAAACCAATATTTTCTCCCCATACTGGTGGAGTCCCTAAAGGTTGAGCTACAACACCCATTATATCTATTCTATCGTTATAACAACTTGTTCCAACTGAAGTAGAAATTAAAATAATATCATCTCCATCAAATGTACAGACATTTGTTGGGATTTGAAGACCTCCTCCTAAATTAGCTGCAGAAGGCAATGTTGATCCTGGATTTTTAAAAACAATTACCTCTCCTGGTAAAATTGCCCCTCCTGCACCTGATCCTGAAATAGCGATACTTGCATCAGGAGCTATAACATCAATAACTCCAGTTCTAGTATTTGTATTTGCATAAAGACACAAATTATAAACACCTGAAATTATTGTGTTAGATGAAATATTCTTAACTTCTATCCACTTATTATTATTTACCCCTTCATAATATTGAGTAATTAACAACTCACTCCCAACAGGCACTCCATCAACTCCTTTTCCTTGAATAGCAAAAGTATATGGGTCATCAACACTATTGTTAGCAATAGAAACTGTAGCGTTTTTTACACCTGATGTGCTGGGGTCAAAAGTTATGGTAAAAGTTGTCGTACCTCCTCCAGAGGTTATTGGTGTAGCTGGTGCTGCAGTAACTGTAAAGTCAGCTGCATCTGCACCTGTTATATTTACTAATGGAATATTAGTTAAGTCTAAATCAACAGTTCCATTATTTTTAATTGTAAACGTATGATCTACACCACTACCCGTTATATCTGTATCTGGAAACAATGTACCATCACCTGAACTAACAGCAGTACTCCCATTTGCAATTGAAGTACCATTACCTGTTACATCCATATTTGAAGACGCAACAACACCTACACCAGATACTTGAAAAGCAAAATTAGCATCGCTATTTGCAATAGCTATTGTTGCATTTCTTGTAGCTGCAGCCGTTGGAGCAAATTTAACTTGAAAACTAAAAGATGTATTTGGAGCTAGTGTGTTAGGCAAAGCAACTGGCAATATGATAGAAAAATCTGTAGGTCCACCTGGAATAAAAATACTAGTTACATCTAAATCAGCACTGCCAATATTCTTTACTGTATATAATCTTGTATTTGTATTCCCAAGAGTTACATTTCCAAAATCAGTATTATCTCCAGGAGTGACTGTTGTTGTAACAACTATGTTATCATCTCCTCTTATTTCTATTATAGACGCAGGTGCACCACCTTCTCCTGTTATTTGAAAGTAAAAACTCTCTGTAAGAAACGTTGAATTGTTAAATACATCTAATCGTACAGTTGCTGTTTGAGTACCTGTTGTAGTTGGTGTAAAATCAACAGTAAAGTCAGAAGTTGAATTAACTCCTGAAATACTAAACGGTGATGCAGCCTGTTGCACCCAATCACCGGACAAGTTTGCGGCAGTAATTGAAAGCACATCACCAACAGCACTTGTAAACCTATAGGTTTGCGAGGCTGTAGTACCTTGTGGTACGGTACCAAAGTCAGTACCATCAGCTGTTGTTGGTGTATTTGTTGTTGGTAAAGCACTTACAGTAGTTATAGCTTGTAAAGGACTCCCTCCACTTATACTTCCATTTTGAGCTTGTATAAACCCAACTGTAGCAATTATTAAAACAATTGTAAATAGTAATCTTTTCATCATAATTTTATTAAAGTTTTCCTAAATTAACTTTTTCTTAATGTGCAAATATACAAA
This sequence comes from Bacteroidota bacterium, assembly GCA_024280815.1. Lineage (GTDB taxonomy): Bacteria > Bacteroidota > Bacteroidia > Flavobacteriales > Flavobacteriaceae > Aureibaculum. The sequence continues at coordinate 133 of JAJRPL010000049.1, read as the reverse complement.
TTATATATATGCCTTATAGTAGCTTAACGTTTTTTATTAACACTTTATTTAACTTTTCGTTCATAATTTTGATTATCTTCTCTTTTCCATAACTTAATTCTTCTCGTAATACAGATGAAGTCAACTTTATATA
>JAJRPL010000048.1 GCA_024280815.1 Bacteroidota bacterium | reverse complement strand
TGAAATGACAAATAAAAATATACTTATAAATAAATTCAATAAGTTATGCCTAAAAGACTTGTTTATTTGTGATGAGTTCCTAAAAAATAGTATAATAATTATTGAAAGGATAATATAAATGAATGTAAATTTATCATCTTTGAAATGATTAAAAAAGGCTGTTGAATAAAATGCCAATTTATCATCAATTTGCTTGGTAAATATATTTATAGCATTATGATAAATATCCTGAACAATGATAATTTTTTGTTTTAAAAACAACTCAAGATTTTGATCTTTTATATTAAACATACCTTTCAAAACTTTAACAGCATCCTCCCACTCTTTAGCCCTAAAAAACACCCAAGCAATGTTGATAAAGTTAAAAGTAATAAACCAAGCCAAAACCTTTGGCATAGACATACCAATGGCTTTCCAAAACCTATGAATGACTAATGCCATACCGTGAAGAAATCCCCAAAATACAAAAGTCCAACCAGCCCCGTGCCAAATACCACCAATAATAAAAGTTGCCAAAAGGTTTGTATAGGTTCTAAAAGAGCCTTTTCTATTTCCACCAAGAGGGATATAAATATAATCTCTTAAAAACCTTGAAAGTGTAATGTGCCATCTTCTCCAAAAGTCTTGAATATCTAATGCCTTATAGGGAGAATTAAAGTTGATAGGTAATTTTATATTAAAAAGTAATGCTGCACCTATTGCCATATCTGTATAACCAGAAAAATCAAAATAAAGTTGAAAAGTGTAAGAAAGTGAAGTTGCCCAAGCTTCGAAGAAATTAAGGGTTGTGGCTGTATCAAAGCCTGCTGTTGCCCATACTGCGAAACTGTCAGCTATCACCACCTTTTTAAATAAACCTATTGAAAATATAAATAATCCCAAAGCAATATTTTTATAGTTCTTTACTAAGTTCCAACGAGAAGCAAATTGAGGCATCATTTCAGAGTGATGGACAATAGGACCCGCGATAAGTTGAGGAAAAAATGTCACGAACAAAGCATAATTTAAAAAATCATATTCAGCTGTTTCCCCTCGATATGAATCTACCAAATAAGCAATCTGCTGAAAAGTAAAAAATGAAACTGCCAACGGTAAAGCCAAATGCAGTAACGGGATAGAAGTATCAAAAGCCAAATTAACATTTTCAATGAGGAAGTCTGTATATTTGAAATATCCAAGTAAAGCCACATTTGCCACAATACCAAAAATCAACAATGATTTCTTATGAACTTGAACTTTTTTAAAATTCTCATTAAGTGAATTACCTATGACATAATTAAAAAGCAATGAAGATAATATGATAGGCAAATAAGCTATATTCCACCAAGAATAAAAGAACAGAGAAGCAAAGACCAAAAAACCTTTTGCTCCAACCATTAGCCTTTTCTGTAATAAGAAAAAATAGATAAAAAAGCTAAATGGCAAAAACATAAAAATGAATTCATAACTATTAAATAGCAAGTATCTCTCCTAAAATGATGGAACAACCAACCTAATTAATGGATAATATGGGGGGAGGTAATTCTCTTTAAAGTTTAAAATTATACCCTTTCAAAACAGTTAAAGTGCTTGCCTTATTTTTACAAAACTGTAAAGAGAACTTTTTGAGCCAACACCAATTACTTTGACAATTTTTTCATATGATAAGCCAAGTTCTAAATACTCAAATATTTTCTCTTTAAAAGGCTCAAATTGTGTATTGTGTGATATGGAACCTTTTTGTTTTCCTATCATTTTTCCTTGTGCTTTGGCTTGTTCCAATCCTGCTCTTGTTCTCTCACTTATAAAGTCTCGTTCTAATTGAGAAAAACTGCTCAAAAGTGTTAAATACATTGTTGTTATGGGGTCGTTGTTGTTTGGGTCTATAATGATTTTATCTTTAATGATATGAAGTGTTATTTTTTTATTTTTAATATGTTCTATTATCTCTAAAACTTCTCTTGTGTTTCTACCACGTCGGTCAAGTTTAACAATATAAATCTTATCTCCTGGATTTGCCAAATTAATTAGCCTGTCAATCTCTCTTTCTTTTGTCGTTTTTCTTGAAGAGAGAACTACTTCAATAATTTCTTCAAAGTTAAAATTATTTTCGTGAGCATAATTCAATAAAAATAGTTTCTGTTTCTCAACTTCTTGACTTTTTGTGCTAACTCTACAATATCCGTAATTTTTAGTTCCTTTCATACGATTTTACCTCGCTGTTTTAATTTATGGTTTCAGTTTAGCATATTTAGAACAATTAATCTTATTTTCTCCGTTCCTTCTCATAGAACAAAATAATTTAATTAAAACGGTCGTCTAAATTAGAACAGTTTTTTATTATTTTAAGATTAAATAGATTAAACTTTAAAAATAAGATAGACTTATGAAATAAAAAAATATGGAGAATGTAGTCACAAAAGTGTGAGAGCTTTTTTGAGTGACTACGGAAAGGATATGAAGAGTATAACAAATAAGCAAAATAAAATCCACAATGGGTATTTTAACCCAAAAATGTTTTTTGCAACTATGTCGGACAAAGAGAAATCAAGACGACAAAACAAAAAATATTATGCAAAATATAAATATTTAGAAACTCAAAACAAACATAGAAAAGTTCTTCTTGCAACATTCACTTCAAAGAATAAAAACATTGATACTATTCAAGAAATTAAAAAAAAGTTTCTTAGCTTTTTAAAAGCGGACAAGACAATCAAAGGCTCTTATTCTTACATATGGACTATTGAGTTGGGAAAGAATAAAAACAACCCACACCTTCACTTTATGCTATGGTATGACGATATAGCAGTAGAGAGAATTACTCTTCATTATCAAAAAACTCTCAAACAGTTCAAACTTGTTAAAAAATGGTCAAAATTAACGGAACAGAAAAAAGCGGCTTCCTATATTTTAAAAGAGTTCAGTGTTTTGAATAAAAGTTTTGAAGATTATTATTTAGCAAGAAAAAAGATTTCTACATACTCAAAAAAACAAATTAGATTTGTTGGGTTTAGTTCATTTAAACAAACTGAAAAAGTTTATAAAAAATCTTATAACATTTATTATTATAATTATTTAACAACTGATAAATTAATTAATTTTGGCGAACTCATTTTTTGGGATAAAAAATATTTAGTGAAAAAAAGTGAAATATATTCTTCCATAATTTATTTACTTTTAAAATATAAAGAAGTTGCCAAAAACAATAGTATATATCAATGGTCAAACAATTCTTATATTAATATTTTTTTCACACTTAGTATAAAGATAAATAAAGAAGTTAAACTTCGCCGTGAGTGGCAGTTTCCGTTTGTATACTATTTTTATTAGTTCGCAAAAACTTCCACCAGTTTTCAAAAATTTCTCTTCTAATCCTATAAGGGACATCCAAATAAGTATGTTTTATGCCACCTTGAGAATGGCTAAGACATCTATCTGCCAAGTCGCTATTAGTGCCACTGAAAGAAAGGATAGAAATAAACATTTTACGACAATCGTGGGAAGTAAATTTATAACCATTGTTAATGTCAATCTTTGCTTCTTTGGTTAATTTATTCCAATTTAAAGATATACCACCCTCTGAAAAATTAAATAGTTTTTTTTCTTCATTTTCTTTATTTAAAATATCTTCTGGTAAAAGTTTTATAACCTCAATAGGTAAAGGATATTTTTCATCAATTTTAGTTTTTGTGATATCATTCTTAACAATAATATACCAATCACCATCACTTGACTTCTGTATATTCCCATATTTTAATTTATGTGTCTCACCAACTCTTCGCACTAACATAACTGTCATAAGCAGAAATAGACGATATTTTTCATTAAAAGATAAAACTGTTCTATAAAGTTTTCTTGCTGTATCTTCTATCGATTCATTCAACCTTATATCAAAGTCAGGAACCTTCTTGTGCTTTCCATAGTCCAAATCATAACACGGATTATGCGGTATATTCCCCTTTCTAAACTCTTTCTCAAATATTCTAAACATAAGAATTTGGAGATTTTGTTTATATTCTTTCGCATATCCATCCAATGATTTCATTATTTTTTGAACATGAGTATCTCCAACTTTTTCCATTTTTAAATGACCAATAACAGGGTCTACATAGTTATAATAAAATCCCTCTAAACTCTTTGTATATGCTGATGGCTTTCCCATATGCTTCTTACTATCAATATGTGCTAATACAATGTCTTTAATTTTATCACCAAGTGAATTATTAAATGGGTTTATACCTTTTCGCATAAGGCTTTTAGCATCTTCCAAGTGTTCTTTAGCCTGTTTTAATGTTCTTGACCCAAAATATTTAGTTAAATTTTTTTTCTGATAATAGACACCATTAACCATACAATTAGCATAATAATGTTTTGTTCCGTCCGCACATTGAAGAGTTACTATCTTAACTTTCGCACCTAAATAATACATAAATATCACCTCAAATTCCCTTAGACGAAGCAAATATGCTATTAGCTCATAACACTTGACAACACATAATAATTATGAAATAAACACTCCATACAAAGCCCTGTATACGG
>JAJRPL010000047.1 GCA_024280815.1 Bacteroidota bacterium | reverse complement strand
TGTGTTTGTTCTTTTACTATATCCATATGGGCAATGTCTACAACCAGCTTCACAACAATAGCCTCTTTTTAAATGGTATTTTTCAGTAAAAACTTTATATCCTTCTTTACTTAGGTAAAAATCTTCAGGTTCTAATGCAGGGCGTTCTTCAAACATTTAATTAATATATGAAGCAAATTTAAGACAATTATAACAAATTAAATTTGTTATTTTGTCTCGTAATGAATTTTAAGTTAAACAGTAGCAATCAGCTTGTAGTATTTTCTTTAATTAAAGGTGTAACCTTGACCATTAAACGAGAAGATGAAATTCATCCTTATATTTCGGGCAATAAATATCGAAAATTAAAATACAATTTATTAGCTGCTAAAGAACAGGGATTAAATACGTTATTGACTTTTGGAGGAGCTTATTCTAATCACATTGCGGCAACAGCTTCTGCAGGTTTAGAGTTCGGATTCAAAACTATTGGCATTATTAGAGGTGATGAATTGGCAGGTAAAGTTGCTGAGAACCCTACCTTATCCTTTGCACAGAAATGCGGAATGGAATTCAAGTTTATATCTCGTGAGGCCTACAGAGAGAAATCTTCTCCTGAATTTATTACAAACTTAAAAAATAAATTTAGTGATTTTTATCTCTTACCTGAAGGAGGAACCAATGATTTGGCGATAAAAGGATGTGAAGAAATTTTAACTAAAAAAGACAAAGACTTTGATTATATTTGCACGCCTGTAGGTACAGGTGGAACCATTGCGGGAATCATAAACGCTACTAGCTCAATTCAAAAGGTATTAGGGTTTTCATCCTTAAAAGGAGACTTTTTAAAAAAAGAGATAGCAAAACGAACCTCAAAGAATAATTGGAGCTTAATAACGGATTATCACTTTGGAGGTTATGGTAAAACAAGTAATGAATTAATTGCATTTATTAATAAATTTAAAGAAGAAACGAATATACCTTTAGACCCTGTTTATACAGGTAAAATGCTTTTTGGATTGGTAGATTTAATTCAAAAGGATTATTTTAAAAAAGAAAGTGAAATACTGGCTATCCATACAGGAGGATTGCAAGGAATAGATGGGATGAATAAAAGGTTAAAACAAAAAGGATTGGTAACAATCAAATAAGTAAGAATGAAGTATTTAAAAATAGTATCAATTATAGTAGTACTAAGTTTTTTAGTAAGTTGTCGCTCTCATAGAAAAGTAACAACAAAAAAACCAGCATCACGTACATCTACTAAAGTTGTTAAAAGAACACCAACTCCGATAGAAGTTCAAAAAATAGAAGAGGCAGATGTAATTCATGCCAGCTTAATACGTAGAAAACCCAACTTGAATAAAAATACATTAGCCTATATAGATGAGTATAATGATATTGCTATTTTAGAAATGATAGCATATGAGATTCCTGCAAGTATTACACTTGCACAAGGTATATTAGAATCTAATAGTGGAAAAAGCAGACTGTCTGTGAAAGGGAACAATCATTTTGGAGTAAAATGTCATAGTAGTTGGACGGGTAGCCGTATGTACCATGATGATGATGCACGGCAAGAATGTTTTAGAAAATATGACCATCCTTTGTTCTCTTATAGAGATCATTCTGAATTTTTATATGGTAGAAAACGCTATGCAGGTTTGTTTGAATTGAGAAAAAATGATTACAAAGGTTGGGCCAAAGGTTTGAAAAAAGCAGGGTATGCAACCGATCCGAAATATCCTAAAAAACTCATAGAATTGATTGAAATTTACGATTTAGATGCCTATGATAATTTTGATAAAAGTTATCTGTATGGCGGACAAGTATTAGAAAGACCAAAAACTAAAATTGGGAATAAATATATTATTGTAGCTAAAGGGGATACTTTATATTCTTTAGCCAAAAAGAGTAATTTGACTGTTGATAAACTGAAATGGTTAAATGGGTTAAAAAGTAATGATCTATCCTTAGGTCAAAAAATATATTTAGATTAATTTTTTTATTTTCATCTAGCATCTAGCATCTAGCATCTAGCATCTAGCATCTAGCATCTAGCATCTAGCATCTAGCATCTAGCATCTATTCTCTATTCTTGATAACTGTTATCATATCCATATTTTCCCATTTTTTGGATAATGCAAAATAATCTATGGTAAGTCTAGGTTTTTGTTTGTCTAGAATTCCTTTAGAATAAGAACGCTGTAAGATATCTTCAATTAAAAAATCGATAGCTTTACTTTCAGGATGGTATTCTTTTTTGAGTGACAGTTTAAAAACATTGGCTGTAGTGTTGTACCAAAAAGCTTTCCATCCGCTACGATATTCTTTTACTAAATCAAAAACAGTTAAGCCTGTTTGTCGGTGTAGTAATTTGATTAAGATTTTACCTTCAGTCCGTGTCATTTTTTTTAACTTTTCAGTAAACTCTTCCTCCATAAATTTTTGCATTTTTTTAATATGCTTTTTACGTTTTCGTTTAGAACGAATTAATGTTAATTGACTGTTTAATTGTATCAATCTTTCAGCTGCAGTCTTAGCAAAAGGATAGGCATTGTGTACTTTTTTCCAATACCAATAGTAATAACGTTTTTCTTTCGTTGAATCAAACTTAATTTTTTTCAATACCGTTACTTCGTCAAGTGTAAATTCAATTGAATCGCTTTCAATTAAAATAGCATCATTGACAATGGTATCTCTTTTAACCTGTGAGAAAGTTACTGTTGAAATTACTAATGATATGATGATAAAAATTGTTCTCATGATAGTGTACAACGCTAAAATCGTTCCAAAAATAATACAATTGATTCATAGCGTTTGAAATATAAACGTTAATTTTGAGATAAATTATACAAAAATAAAATTTACAAATATCATGGCAAAAAAAAGTATCCTCACAAAAAAATCATTGACATTTTTAGAAAAGTATTTAACCAATGCAGCACCAACAGGTTATGAGTGGGAAGGTCAAAAAATATGGATGAATTATTTAAAACCTTATGTTGATGAATTTATTACAGATACGTATGGTACAGCAGTTGGGGTAATCAATCCAGATGTAAAATACAAAGTTGTTATTGAAGGTCATGCCGATGAAATTTCTTGGTATGTCAATTATATTTCTGATAACGGATTACTCTATGTAGTTAGAAATGGAGGTTCTGATCATCAAATTGCACCCAGTAAAATTGTAAATATCCACACTAAAAAAGGAATAGTTAAAGGTGTGTTTGGTTGGCCAGCAATTCATACTAGAAGTAAAGCAAAGGAAATGCCTCCAAAACCTGACAATATTTTTATTGATTTAGGGTGTAAAACTAAAGAGGAAGTTGAAAAACTAGGCGTTCATGTAGGTTGTGTAATTACATATCCTGATGAATTTCATATTTTAAATAAAGACAATTTTGTGTGTAGAGCTTTAGATAATAGAATGGGTGGTTTTATGATTGCCGAAGTGGCTCGTTTGCTAAAAGAAAATAAGAAGAAACTCCCTTTCGGATTGTACATTGTCAATTCAGTTCAAGAGGAGATTGGTTTGCGAGGAGCACAATGATTGCTGAAAGAATTCAGCCTGATGCAGCTATTGTAACTGATGTAACTCATGATACTACCACCCCAATGATTGAGAAAAAAGTTCAAGGACATTGTGAAATGGGTAAAGGTCCAGTTATTGCTTACGCCCCAGCAGTACAACAAAAATTACGTGATTTAATTACAGATACGGCTGAGCAACATAAAATTCCGTTTCAAAGAGCCGCTCTTTCTCGTGCTACAGGTACAGATACTGATGCTTTTGCCTATAGTAATTCAGGAGTGGCAAGTGCTTTAATTTCATTGCCATTACGATATATGCATACGACTGTTGAAATGGTTCATAGAGATGATGTAGAAAATGTTATCAAATTGATTTATGAATCATTATTGAAAATTAAGAACGGTGAAACGTTTAGTTATTTTAAATAACAGAAGTTAACTTATGCAATTATTATTACTTGCGGTAGCTCCTGCTTTAGCTATCATGATTTATATTTATATAAAAGATAAGCATGAAAAAGAGCCTAAGCAATTACTAGTTTATAATTTCTTATTTGGAGCTGTTGTAAGTATTGTAGTAACAACTATATTATATTTTCTATATTCTTCTTTCTTTACTCCTTTTAAAGAGAAAAGTGTTTTTGATCAATTTGTAAAAGCATTTTTTATGGTTGGCCTTATTGAAGAGTTTAGTAAATATATTATTGTTCGTTATTATGCTCAACCTAAAAAAGAATTTAACCCGAAAAATTCACTATAAAAGTTCAGAATCAGGTGTAAAAGCGTTATTTTTAATGTGTTAAAAACAAAACAACACTTTTTAAACCACCCAATTTTGAGGACTAAAAATACATTATTTTACAGAAACAATCAAGC
>JAJRPL010000046.1 GCA_024280815.1 Bacteroidota bacterium | reverse complement strand
CTTAAACAATGTGCAAAAATTACATGGTGAGTATGATGTTTTTGGTGATGGTACCGTAGTTATCAAGCCTATGCCAGGTCATACTATCGGTCATCAAGTATTATATTTAAATATAGGGTTAGAAAAACCATTGTTATTAACGGGTGATCTTTATCACTTTGAGGAAAATAGAACTCATAAAAGGTGTCCGATTTTCAATTATAACATTCCGCAAACTAAAGAAAGTATGGAGGCTTTTGAAACTTTTGCCAAAACCAATGATGCAACTGTAATCATTCAACATTCATCAAAAGATTTTGACAAACTAAAAAAACTATTAAATAATTAAAAGATTTAAAATTGAAGATGTTAGAAATAAAAAACCTACATGCTACTATTGGCGATAAAGAAATTCTAAAAGGAATTAACCTAAACGTTAAAGCAGGTGAAGTACATGCCATAATGGGACCAAATGGTTCTGGTAAAAGCACGTTAGCAACCGTTATTGCCGGGAAAGAAGAATACGAAGTTACGAAAGGCACAATAACTTTAAATAATGAAGATTTAGAAGATTTAGCTCCTGAAGAAAGAGCTCATAAAGGTATCTTCTTATCTTTTCAGTATCCTATCGAAATTCCAGGCGTATCAGTTACTAATTTTATTAAAACTGCTATTAACGAAACACGTAAGGCTAGTGGGCAAGAAGATCTTCCTGCTAAAGATATGTTGAAGAAAATTAGGGAAAAAGCTGAATTATTAGAAATTGATAGAAAGTTCTTATCACGTTCACTTAACGAAGGTTTTTCTGGTGGTGAAACAAAACGAAATGAAATTTTTCAAATGGCAATGTTAGAACCAAAACTCGCCATATTAGATGAAACCGATTCTGGATTAGATATTGACGCTTTAAAAGTAGTTGCCAATGGCGTAAACAAACTTAAGAGTAAAGATAATGCCGTAATTTTAATTACACATTACCAACGTCTACTCGACTATATTGTACCTGATTTTGTACATGTATTACACAATGGTAAAATCGTGAAGTCTGGTGGTAAAGAACTAGCACATGAACTGGAGGCTAAAGGATATGATTGGTTGAAATAATTCCCATCCCTAGCCCTTCCCAGGGGGAAGGGAATACAATTCGCTGAACATTCAAAACAATATTTTGAATTTGTCATTCAGAGCAAAGTGAAAGAGAGTGAAGAATCTCATTATTTTTAATTAAAAAAAGAGAATAAAACAACAATGAATTTAAAAGAGAAATTAATAACATCATTTTTAGCTTTTGAAAATAAAGTAAGTACGGATACAGAAACAACTGTTCATGACACCCGTTCAAAAGCATTTTCTCATTTTGAAAAAAATGGGTTTCCTACAAGGAAAGATGAAGAGTGGAAATACACACCCTTAAAATCGGTGTTAAAACACGATTACACCCTATTTCCAACCACAAATACCGCTATTGAATTTGCAACAGTAAAAGAATATTTCATACATGAAATAGATTCGTATAAAATTGTATTTATAGATGGCGTTTACAGCTCATATTTATCTGAAACCACACATGATGGTTGTGATATATGCTTAATGTCGTCTTCTTTAAAAAAACCGAAATACAAAATGGTGATTGATCATTATTTTGACAAAATTACTTCAAAAAATGACAGTGTTACTTCATTAAATACGGCTTTTTCTAATGAAGGTGCCTACATACATATTCCTAAAAACACCGTATTACCAAAACCTATTCAAATTATACATTTCTCAACAGGCTCTGAAGCTCAACTCATGCTACAACCTCGTAGTCTAGTGATTGTTGGAGAAAATTCTCATGTACAAATTGTAGAACGTCATCAAAGTCTAACTAACAATGTCGTATTCACCAACTCTGTTACTGAAATTTTTGCAGCAAAAAGAGCAATAGTCGATTATTATAAAATTCAGAATGATAAAAAAACAGCTTCGCTTATTGACAGTACTTATGTACAACAAAAACAACAAAGTATTGTCTCTGTAAATACCTTTTCATTTGGTGGAAATTTTACCCGTAATAATTTAGAATTTCATCAAGAAGGTGAACATATTGACTCTATACTTAACGGAATTACCATTATTGGCGACAAGCAATTGGTTGATAATCATACCTTAGTAAATCACAACTACCCTAATTGTGAAAGTCATGAATTGTATAAAGGTATTTATGCAGATAAATCGACTGGTGTTTTTAACGGTAAAGTCATCGTAAAACAGGCTGCACAAAAAACGAATGCGTACCAACAAAACAATAATATTATCATTGACGATGGAGCAACCATCAATACCAAACCTCAACTAGAAATTTTTGCTGATGATGTAAAATGTTCGCATGGTTGTACCATTGGCCAGCTAGATGAAGATGCTTTATTCTATTTGCGTTCTAGAGGAATCCCTAAAAAAGAAGCCGAAGCGTTACTGCTTTACGCTTTTGCAAATGACGCCTTAGAGAAAATTAAAATTCCAGAATTAAAGACCAGAATCACCAAACTTATTGCTAATAAACTAGGTGTTGAATTGGGGTTTGAGTTGTAAAATCCTCTCCAAAGGAGAGGGCGTTTAATTATTGAACTTACAACATCACCATAGTAAATGCGTTTAATAATAAAGAGGTTTTTTACTAATAAATATGACGAAGCTTTATCTACCTGTTTTTATCTTTCTTATTGCGATCACAACTGGTTGCTCACAATCTTCTGATAACACTATAAACCCTGTTGTCATAAAAAATAGTAAACTATCCATCCCCACAGACAACCAAATTTATCATGCTGCTTTTCCTGATTTTGGTGGTACTGAAGAAGTGGTAACTTCTAATCGTATTTCAGATTTCGAAAACCTTGCAGGTAAAAAAATTACTTGGGCTTATTTTTCTAATAATTGGATCGCAGATAAAGGAGGCATACAGTTTCCTAAAAACGAAGTTGAAACCATCAATAAACATGGTGAAATACCTTTTATACGAATGATGCCTCGTTCAAGTTTTAAACAAGGTGTCCCTGATCCTATCTACACTATGGATGCCTTTCTGTCTGGAGAATTTGATGCAGATATAAAACAATGGGCCACAGATGCAAAAAATACTAACATTCCATTATTGGTTGAATTCGGAACAGAAGTGAACGGAGAATGGTTTCCTTGGAATGCCAAATGGAACGGAGCAGAATCAAAAGATTATGGAGATCCAAATCTAGTTGATGGTATGGAAAAATTTAGAGATGTATATATGCATATCATTACCATTTGTAATGAACAGGGTGCTACAAACATTACTTGGTTTTATCATATAGATGCCTATAATGACCCTAAGGAAGAATGGAATACCATGAAAGGTTATTATCCTGGTGATGATTATATTGATTGGATTGGTATAAGTGTTTATGGAGCCCAATCTCTAAAAGATATTGAAGATAATGATAATCAATCTTGGTCTTTTGAAAATATTTTAGATGATTCTTGGGACGAAATTACCGCTATTTCCCCTCAAGGAAAACCCATTGCTATTTTAGAATGGGGTATTATCGACCATCCAAAAACAAGTAAAGAAACGTGGATTAGCGATGCGTTAAAAACAATAACACCTGAAGGCAACTATTACCCTCATATAAAAGCTATTAGTTACTGGCATGAAAATTTTGATGATACCAATTTACGTATCGATTCTTCGCCAGAAGCTCTTGATGCCTATAAGAAAGCTATCAACAACCCTCTTTTTACCTCTGAACCAGTTTTTGTTGAGAAATAGTAAGATGAATTTTTATCTACCCTTTTATTTACCGTATTTATTAATGAACACTTTCAGTAATCCCTTTTAAAAATTGATTAAAATCGAATCCATCAGAACCTACTAAGCCCATTCTAACAATTACCAGATCTTTTGACGGGATAATAAAAACACGCTGACCTTGGAATCCATTTGCTGAATAGATGTCTTTGGGTGCATCTGGGTATTTACCTCCTGAATTTAACCAAAAGTGACCTCCATAAACGCCACCTGAAGTTGCTGTAGGTGTTTTTACATAATCTACCCAAGGTTCATCAAAAAGCTGCTCTCCATTCCAATTGCCTTTATGTAAATACAATAAGCCAAACTTAGCCCAATCACGCGTAGTTGCCCATGAATACGAAGAACCTACATAATTACCAGCCAAATCAGCTTCAATAATCATAGAATGCATCCCTATTTTATCAATTAAAGCACTGTACCAAAAATCTAAATAGTCTTGATGAGAATTGAAATATTTTCTG
>JAJRPL010000045.1 GCA_024280815.1 Bacteroidota bacterium | reverse complement strand
TGACACCAATTTACCAACCTTACTGTTTATTCACGGAGCTCCAGGTGCTAGTAAAGATTTTTTTAGCTATTTAGAAGACAGAGAATTGAATACAAAGGCAAATCTAATTTCTGTTGACCGTTTAGGCTATGGATATTCTGATTATGGCAATGCAGAAACTTCTATTGAAAAACAAGCTGAAAGTATTTATACCATTGTAAATACCCATAAATTAAGCAATGTTGTGTTGGTAAGTTGGTCTTATGGTGTGCCCATTGCAGCAAAAATGACGTATAAATACCCTGAAATAAAACATAATGTAATGATTGCTGGTGCAATTTCACCTGATGATGAAAAATTTTTCGGTATTGCAAAAGTATTACATTGGAAACTCACCAAATGGATGTTTTCTAAGGCTTTTAAAGTATCTGATAAAGAAAAAATAAACCATGTTGAAGAGCTTACTAAAATGTTAAATGATTGGGAAACCATAAAAGTACCAATGACATACTATCATGGTACTAAAGATAGGATTGTACCCTATAAGAATATGGATTTTATCAAATCTAAAGTAAATGATAGTTTGCTAAATGCCATTACCATAAAAGATGCCAATCATTTTATTGCCTTTAAACACTACGACATGATGAAGAAGGAATTGCTGAGAATCTTAGAGGGGTTAAATAAGTAAATTTCCGTCAATATGACATAAAAAAATCTTGGCGTGGTATTAGTCTATATATAGTATGAGTAACAAACAAAAAGTATCTTTTGCATGGGCATTTAAAGAATTTATTTGGCCAAGAAAAAAAATCGTTTCTATTGGTTTAATTCTAATCATTTTTAGAAGTTTAGCAGGGTTAGTATTGCCTTATGCTAGTAAAAACTTAATAGATGATGTTATTCCGTCTAAAGACATGCAAGCTTTAAGTACATTGCTGATTATCGTTTGCTTAGCAATATTTATACAGGCAATAACTTCATTTTCATTGACTCGTTTATTGAGTGTAGAAGCACAGCATTTAATATCATTGTTAAGAGCAAGTGTTCAAAAAAAGTTACTCAAATTACCCATTAGTTTTTTTGATAATAATAAATCAGGAGCCTTAGTTTCTCGTGTAATGTCAGATGTTGAAGGTGTACGTAACTTGGTAGGTACAGGCTTAGTTCAACTTATTGGAGGTACAATTACAGCCGTTATTTCATTAGTAATTTTGATAAGAATTAATGCAATTATGACCGCATTTGTATTAGTACCTGTCATTATTTTTGCAGTTATTGCTTTAAAAGCATTCGGATATATTCGTCCTATTTTTAGAAAGCGTGGCGTTATTAATGCTGAGGTTACAGGCAGGTTGACCGAAACTTTAAACGGAGTACGTGTAATCAAAGGGTTTAATGCTGAAGTACAAGAAAGTAAAGCTTTTGAAAAAGGTGTTGAACAATTGTTTTTAAATGTAAAAAAGAGTTTAACAGCAACAGCTTTAATGACAAGTTCTTCTACTTTTTTATTAGGATTAGCATCTGCAGGAATCATGGGAATAGGAGGTTATTTTATCATGCAAAACACCATGACTTTTGGTGAGTTTGTATCGTTTACATTGTTTTTAGGTTTTCTAATTGCACCTATTGTTCAAATGAGTAATATAGGAAGCCAATTGACTGAAGCTATGGCTGGTTTAGATAGAACACAAGAATTGATGCAGATGCAAGAAGAAGATGACCCTAAAATTCGTACCGTACACTTAGACAAAATTAAAGGCGATATGATTTTTGATGATGTTTCCTTTAGTTATGAAGAAAGTAAAGAAGTACTACATCATATTTCATTTCAAGCACCTTCAGGTAGTGTTACAGCTTTGGTAGGTTCGTCAGGTTCTGGTAAATCAACCATTGCAGGATTGGCAGCTACATTTTTGAATCCATCTCAAGGTAAAGTCACCCTTGACGGGATAGATTTAGCGACAGTTAACCTAAGTAGTTTTAGAAAAAACCTTGCGGTGGTACTACAAGACGATTTTTTATACGAAGGTACCATTCGTGAAAATATTTTATTCCCCAGACCAAATGCTACAGAAGATGAATTATTAAAAGCGGTAAAAGGAGCTTATGTAAATGAATTTACAGATCGGTTTGAAAAAGGATTGGATACTGTTATTGGAGAAAGAGGCGTAAAGCTGTCTGGCGGTCAAAGACAACGAATATCAATAGCCAGAGCATTACTGGCTGATCCAAAAATTATTATTTTAGATGAAGCAACTTCTAACTTAGACAATGAAAGTGAGTCTTATATTCAAAAGAGTTTAGGCCTTTTAATGGATGATAGAACCACTTTTGTAATTGCACATAGGTTAAGTACCATTCAAAAAGCAGATCAAATTCTAGTGATAGAAGAAGGTACTATTGTCGAACAAGGTAAACATGATGAGTTAATTGCAAAAAAAGGCAGGTATTATGATTTATATACCTATCAGAGTAGGATCTAATAAACTGGCTCTATAATTATTTACTAAAAACACAATTTTGAGTGTTTAAAACTTCATTATTAACAAAAAATAGAGCAAATCTTTAAAAAAATTTGTTTTTTAAAGGATAAAGTTTAGATTTGTCAACTAATTACACAGTAATGCAATTAACAAACACTTGGAAAGCTTATTTTTATTTCTTTTATTTTTATAAAAGAAACGAGGCTTTGTAGGTATTATTTAGATAAAGAAATAATTAAAACATATAAAGTCTCGAGAAATCGGGACTTTTTTTTGTTGAATTTTATGAGTAGTTCAAAGAAAATAGCCATTCAAGGAATTTTAGGATCCTTTCATCATATCGTAGCCAATCAATATTTTGGTGAAGATGTTGTCTTGAAAGAATGCCTGTCTTTTGTTGAAATACCAGAATTGATCAATAATAATAATGTTGACGGTGCGGTGATGGCTATTGAAAACTCTTTGGCGGGTTCTATTTTACCAAATTATGCGTTGATTGATGAGTTCGATTTAAAAATTCAAGGAGAAGTACATTTACCTATTCACCATCATTTAATGGGGTTGGAAGGACAATCATTAGATGATATAAAGGAAGTTTGGTCGCATCCGATGGCAATTTTACAATGTAGAAAGTATTTTAGACAGCACCCTCATATCAAATTGGTAGAAGAAACAGATACTGCTGAGGTTGCTAGACAAATTCAAGATAAAAAATTACAAGGTATTGCAGCTATTGCAAGTAAAAAAGCAGCTGAAATTTATGGTTTATCAATTATTGAGAATAAAATACAAACTAGAAAAGAGAACTATACGCGATTTTTTATCTTAAAAAAGAAAAACGGAGAGATAGAAAAGCCTAAAATTACTAATAAAGCATCTATAAAGTTTATTACTAAACATGAAACAGGAAGTTTGTCAGATGTATTAGCTGTATTTGCAAATTTTAATATGAATTTATCTAAAATTCAATCCTTACCAATCATTGATAAACCTTGGAATTATGCTTTCTTTGCAGATATAATTTTTGATGATGAGCAACTTTTCGAAGAAGCCATAACTCAGATAAAAGAAAAGTTAAGTTATTTAAAAATATTAGGGAAATATCAACGAAGTAAACGGAAATATGATCAGTAAAGCTAACAGATTACAAGAGGTACAAGAGTACTATTTCTCTATAAAGTTACGAGAAGTCCGCCAACTAAAAGCTGAAGGAAAACCGATTATTAATATTGGTATTGGTAGTCCAGATTTAGATCCGCCGATATCTGTAAGTAGAGCTATGGTTGCTACTATTGAACAAAATCACATCCATGGTTACCAGAGTTATCAAGGTTTACCAGAATTTAGAGATGCTATTACCAATTTTTATTTGCGTCACTTTGAAGTTGGGTTAAATCCAGAAAATGAAATTTTACCCTTAATGGGATCAAAAGAAGGAATCATGCACATTTCTATGGCTTTTTTAAACGTAGGCGATGAAGTCTTGATTACGAATCCAGGCTACCCAACCTATACGTCAGTAACCAATTTATTGGAGGCAACACCTGTGTATTACGATTTGTGTGAAGATAAAGATTGGTTTCCAGATTTAGACTATTTATCGAAATTTGATTTGTCTAAAGTAAAAATTATGTGGATTAACTATCCGCACATGCCAACTGGTAAAAACGGGACAAAAGAATTATTCAAAGATTTGATTGCTTTTGCTAAAAAACATGAAATACTGTTAGTTAATGACAATCCCTATAGTTTTATTTTAAATGACAATCCACTTAGTATTTTAAGTATTGAAGGAGCAAAAGAGGTTGCCTTAGAACTGAATTCATTAAGTAAAACCTTTAATATGGCAGGTTGGCGAGTTGGGATGCTCTTAGGTTCATCAGAACATATTAAAACTGTTTTACAAGTAAAAAGTAATATGGATTCTGGTATGTTTTATGGCATCCAACAAGGAGCCATAGCCGCTTTACAAACAGATGATAGCTGGTTTAAAAACTTGAATGATACGTATAAAAAACGTAGAAATATAGCTTGGCAAATAGCAGAAACACTCAATTGTACTTTTGATAAAGAGGCTTCAGGCTTATTTGTTTGGGCAAAATTACCATCAGATAAAAATGCTGAGCAAGTTGCAGAAGATTTGTTGTATAAACATGATATTTTCTTAGCTCCAGGTACTATTTTTGGTAGTAATGGCAAGGGTTATATCCGAATTTCACTATGTGTAACTGAAGAGGTTTTACAAGAAGTGTTGCTAAGAATTTCTAAATTAAATTAAGATGAATAAAATTGCAGTAATCGGATTGGGACTTATCGGAGGTTCATTGGCTTTAGAGCTAAAGAAAATTTCTTGGGCAACAATTTACGGTATTGACAACAACGCTGAGCATTTGCAAAAAGCACTTGATTTAGATATTATTTACGAAAAAGCTACATTAAGTATTGTTAAAGAGGTTGATGTTGTTATTATTGCGGTTCCTGTAAATAGTATTCCAGAATTAACCATTCAGGTGTTAGATTTAATTAATGAAAACACCTTAGTTTTTGATGTAGGTTCAACAAAAAATGAAGTTTGCAAGGCTGTTAAAAATCATCCAAAAAGGAAAAATTTTGTTGCCGTTCATCCTATTTCAGGTACCGAGTTTTCTGGGCCAGAAGCAGCTATTTATGATTTATTCACCAATAAAGTAAATATTATTTGCGAGCAAAAGTTGAGTAGTAAAGAAATGATAAGCCGTGTTGTTTCACTGTTTGAAGACATTAAAATGCGAAATGTTTTTATGGATTCTGCTGAACAACATGACAAACATATTGCTTATGTATCGCATTTATCGCATATCAGTGCTTTTATGCTTGGTAAAACAGTCTTAGAAATTGAACCTGACGAAAAAAGAATTTTTGATATGGCAGGTAGTGGATTTAAGTCGACTGTACGATTGGCAAAGAGTAATCCTGAAACATGGACGCCTATTTTTCTACAAAACAAAGAAAATATAATAAAATCATTAAACGAATATATAAATAACCTAAAAACCTTTAAAAGCTTAATTGAAAAGGAGTCAAATGAAGAAGTTTATGAAATAATGCACAATACAAACCGAATAAAAAACATACTAGATGGTATTATTAAATAATTAACTATCTAAAAATCATTAAAATAACAAAAATAAATAACTAATAAAATACCAAGAAGTATTTTATACAATTTAAAACAATTATGGAGTCAACAAATTTTTCAACATGGTTAAAAGGGATGGAATTAGCACATCCGCTTGTAATTGCAGGTCCATGTAGTGCAGAAACTGAAGAGCAAGTGTTAAAAATTGCACATCAATTAAAAGAAACTGACGCCACAGTTTTTAGAGCGGGTATTTGGAAGCCGAGAACACGTCCTGGTAATTTTGAAGGAAATGGAGCAAAAGCTTTACCGTGGATTGCCAAAGTAAAAGAAGAAACAGGAATGTTGACCACTGTTGAAATTGCTACGGCACAACATGCAAAATTGGCGTTAGAGTTTGGTATCGATATTCTTTGGATTGGTGCTAGAACGACTGTAAATCCGTTTGCAGTACAAGAAATCGCTGATGCCATACAAGGTACAGATAAAATTGTATTGGTAAAAAACCCTATAAACCCTGATTTAGCCTTGTGGATGGGAGCTATTGAGCGTTTCCATAAAGCAGGTGTTAAAAATCTAGGAGCTATTCATAGAGGATTTTCATCGTATAAAAAGACAAAATATAGAAACAATCCGCAATGGCAAATTCCGATTGACTTAAAAAATAAATACCCAACCTTGCCTATTATTTGTGACCCATCACATATTTGTGGTGAGCGTGATGGTATTTTTGATGTCTGTCAAACCGCATTAGACCTTAAATTTGAAGGATTGATGATTGAAACACATTTTGATCCTGATAATGCATGGAGTGATGCTGCACAACAAATTACACCAAGTAGATTGGCGGAAATCACCCAAGATTTACGAGTAAGAAAAGATAGAGTTGAAGAAAAAGATTCATTAAAAAAATTAACAGGTTTACGTAAAGAAATCAATGAGCTAGACTCTCAATTGTTAGAGCTTTTTGAAGAGCGTATGAAGGTTGTAGAAAACATTGGTAAAGTGAAAAAAGAAGGAAATGTAGCTATTTTACAACGTTCAAGATGGCAAGAAGTAATTCAAGGAATGATTGATGAAGGTGCTGATAAAGGATTAAGTCAAAATTTTATTGAAAAAGTATTTAAAGCCATACATCAAGAATCAATACAGCATCAAGAGCGTATTGTGAATAGTTAGTTCCCCTCCCTAGCCCTCCCCAAAGGGGAGGGAAACTTGGTTACCACACAGAAGTTTTAGTGATAATTCGTGAAATTAGTGTTCTAAGAGGTAACTTTACATAAAATTAGTGATAATTCGTGAAATTAGTGTCTCATATTATAGTCATCCGTCTCTCAGCCATGGGAGACGTTGCTATGACTGTACCGGTGTTAAGAGCTTTGGTTCAACAATATCCTGATGTAAAAATCACGATGGTTTCTAGGGCCTTTTTCAAACCGATGTTTGATGACTTGCCAAATGTAAGTTTTTATGCAGCTGATGTCAAGGGCAAACACAAAGGTATCTTAGGTTTGTATATATTGTACAAAGAATTAAAAACCTTAAAACCCGAAGCAATAGCCGATTTACACGATGTATTACGTTCTAAAATTTTACGTTTTTTCTTTTCGCTAAAGCGGATAGATACTGCTATCATAGATAAAGGGAGAGCAGAAAAAAAGGCATTAACTAGTGTTAAGAATAAAGTTTTTAAGCAGTTAAAAACTTCACATGAACGTTATGCAGATGTATTTAGAGAATTGGGATTTACACTAGATTTATCAAAGCCTATGTTTCCTGAAAAAGCGATTCTAACGGATAAAATTAATCAAATTACAGGCTTACACCATTTAAAGTGGCTAGGCATTGCTCCTTTTGCTCAACATCAATCCAAAATGTATCCTTTAGATTTGATGCAAGAAGTCATTTCTAAACTAGTAGAAACTAAACAGTATAAAATTTTCCTTTTTGGAGGTGGTAAGCAAGAAATGAAACAACTTAAAGTGTTATCAGACAAATTTTCGAATGTTATT
>JAJRPL010000044.1 GCA_024280815.1 Bacteroidota bacterium | reverse complement strand
TCCAGAAAAACCATCAATTAAACTTCCTAAAGCAAAACCTAAAATTCCACCAATTGGCCCACCTAAAGACCATCCTAAACTTGCACCAATAAACTTTGCGAAACTTGACATAAATCGTTTTATTTTCTAATAAAATTCAAATATAATTATATGTATCTTTGTAGCAGAATTTATTTTAAAAAATTATAAAAATATGTATCCAGAAGAAATAGTAAAACCAATGCGTCAAGAATTAGTAAACGCTGGTTTTAAAGAATTACATACAGCTAGTGATGTTGATAATATTTTAAATGAAGGTGGTACTACCTTAGTTATGGTGAATTCCGTTTGTGGATGTGCAGCAGGTACAGCAAGACCAGGCACTATCGCTTCATTACAATTTGATAAAACACCAACACATATCACCACTGTTTTTGCAGGAGTTGATGTTGATGCTGTTGCAAAGGCAAGAGAACATATGATTCCTTTTCCTCCTTCATCTCCGGCGGTAGCTTTATTTAAGGATGGCGAATTGGTACACATGCTTGAGCGTCATCATATTGAAGGTAGGTCTGCTGAAATGATTGCAAGCAACTTAGCTGCGGCTTACGAAGAATTTTGTTAGAGAAACTCAACTTTAAAAAGATGAAGAAGGAATTTAATTTAAAGTTTTAGCTGAACTAATCCCGCTGAAGAGCGGGATCTTAACCTTTATTCCGAAGATTCGAGACTCCCCTAAGGGGAGGACTTTTTTAAAAAATGAAAAAATTAATAGCTTATCCAATATCTATAATTTTTAATTTATGCTTTCTGTTAACATTGGTGATTTTTCATCCTATATTCTGGATAAGTGATCGTCTTTTTGGAAAGAAAGCACTTCAAAAAAGTGTCAACATATTGCAGTTCTTTTTATTGCGATGCTATAACATTTTAGGTACGCGTTTTACCTTTAACAATCCTTATCAAATAGATAATAACCAACCCATAATTATTGTTGCTAACCATCAAAGTATTGCTGATATACCACCAATTATGTGGTATATGAGTAAACTGTCTCCCAAATTTATTAGTAAAATTGAATTGGGTAAAGGCATTCCTAGCGTTTCTTATAATTTACGTCATGGCGGAGGCGTATTGATTGACAGAAAAAATCCTAGGCAATCAATCAAAGCTTTATTAGATTTTTCTAGACGTATAGAAAGGACTAAAGGAACTGCTGTGATTTTCCCTGAAGGTACACGTAGTAAAGACGGAGTACCAAAAGCATTTCAAAAAAGAGGCTTATTAATATTGTTTAAAGAAATACCTACAGCAATTGTTGTACCTATTTCTATCAATAACTCCTGGAAAACAGTTCGTTACGGAAAATTTCCTATGGGTTTAGGGGCTCATATTACATTTAATGTGCATAAACCCATAAAAAATGCTACTTTTACTGACAAAGAAACGCTAATTAAAAACATAGAAACTACCATTAAAAATGGTGTTCATACTTAAAAAAAATATATGTCATTAAAAAATATAAGACTAGAAGTCATGCAATTTCTAGAAAAAGATATTGATACTCTTATAGAGAAGTATCTTATTCCTGTAGATAAAATATGGCAACCTTCTGATTTTTTACCTAATTCTGAAGGTGATCACTTTTTTGATGAAGTCACAGAAATTCGTGAATTGGCAAAAGAATTACCTTATGATTTTTGGGTAGTTTTAGTAGGTGATATGATTACTGAAGAAGCTTTACCTACCTACGAATCATGGTTGATGGATGTTGAAGGAATAGATCAAGTAGGAAGAAATCCTTGGGGAAAATGGATTAGACAATGGACAGCAGAAGAGAATAGACATGGTGATGTATTAAATAAATATTTATACCTTTCTGGTAGGGTGAACATGAAAGAAATTGAAAAAACTACGCAACATTTAATTGCTGATGGTTTTGATATTGGCACAGGTAGAGACCCTTATAAAAATTTTGTATATACCAGTTTTCAAGAATTAGCTACTTATATTTCGCACAACAGAGTTGCTAAAATTGCTAGAGAAAAAGGCAATAAACAATTGGCTAAAATGTGTAAAATTATTGCTGGTGACGAAATGAGACATCACAATGCTTATTCAGAATTCGTAGAACGTATTTTCAAGGTTGATCCGAGCCAGATGATGCTATCTTTTCAATACATGATGAAACAAAAAATTTTGATGCCTGCTTTATTCATTAGAGAGTCTGGAAATAAAATTGGTACTGCTTTTGAAGAATTTTCAAATACAGCACAACGTATTGGTGTATACACTTCATTTGACTATGTTGAAATTATGGATAAACTCATAAAACGTTGGGAAATAGACAAGATTACTGACCTGACTGATGAAGCTGAAAAAGCTAGAGATTATTTAATGAGTTTACCTTCAAGAATGTTAAGACTCGCTGACCGAATGAAAATACCCGAAGATTCTTATCAATTTAAATGGGTTGAAGCTGCCACTCGTTAATTATTTGAATATAATAAATCATATAAAATCCTCAGAAAAACTGGGGATTTATTATTTTGCACTATGCATAAAAAACTCATTATTGAAAAAACTATTCTTTTTGTAAAAGAAACCCTTCAAGGTGCTGAAGGTGGTCATGATTGGTTTCACATCCAAAGAGTGTTTACTAATGCTAAATTAATTTCTAAAGGAGAAAAAGTAGATGATTTTGTAGTTACTCTAGGAGCATTATTACATGATATTGCAGACTCTAAATTTCATCCCGATGCATCGGGAGGTGATGAAACTATCGGACCCAAAAAAGCAACTGAATTTTTACTTTCGCAAAATGTAGATTCTGCCATCATTGAACATGTGGTGCAAATTATTAAGAATATTTCTTTTAAGGGAGGAAATGTAAAACGTACATTTTCTTCAAAAGAGTTAGATGTGGTACAAGATGCAGATCGTTTGGATGCTATTGGTGCCATTGGTATTGCACGCTGTTTTAATTATGGTGGATTTAAAAATAGAGAAATCTACAATCCAGACATTCCACCAAATTTAAACATGACTAAAGAAGAGTATAAAAAATCTACCGCACCAACAATCAATCATTTTTATGAAAAATTGCTCCTTTTAAAAGATAAAATGAATACCAAAACAGGGCGGCAAATTGCCACAGACAGGCATCAATTTATGGAAACTTATTTACAACAGTTTTATAATGAATGGAATGGAGAGGTCTAGTCAGCAGTTCTCAGTAGCAGTAGATTCTCAAATAACTTTATTAGTAGAATTACAAAAGGATGGCTTAATGCCACCCCTTTGTTAACTATAATTGAATAATTTTTAAATTAATTCTTTAAAGTTGAAGTGATTTTTGCATTACCCATTGCAGGCACAACTTGTTCAAGATAGGTTGCTAGTTTTATAACAGGATCTATCATTAAAATTGTTTCTTCTTTTTCATTTTCAGCATTCACTATTTTCACTTTCCATTTCCCTTCTTCTTTACCTACAACTTCTAATTTCATAGTTTTTAACTTTTGAGTCATCACATCTAAATTGTAAAAAGATGTTTTATATCCTTCAGCTAAAGGAAATCTAGCAATTAACATATCATAACCAGCTCCACTAGTAAGTAATGCACCATCTACAGGAAAATCTTTTGTTTTACCCATCATGGTTACAGAAACTTTTTCTGGAGCGTAATTAACTTCTATGGTTTGTCCACCTTGCTTAATAATCCTTTTTACAGCAACCATATTTTCTAAATAAATAATCTCTTCATTATTACCCATTGCAGAAATAGAAGCGTCAGTAATAACCAATTGTTTTCCTTCTTTTTTAATAGTACGCGTGGCTTGCATAGGTATATTTTGCCCTTGTACAGCTATTGTAATATCATATTGGTGAGTTCCTTCTTTTAAATCATTATTCAATACTGGTAAAGCTGATGGTACTTCAACCGTTTCTGCTTTTTTATAAACTACTTTAGAAACATCTTGTGTGATTTCTTTTAATCGTTTAGCCACCTCTTCAGACATGGTTTCTTGATAACGACCACCTAAATGTTTTGCTAAAAATTTCTCAGTAGTTACCCACATTGCCATTCTATTGTTTGGTTTTCTGAATCCGTGACCTTCATCATCAGCCAATAAATACTCAACTTCTTTACCAGAATCACGCATAGAAACAACTATTTGATCGCTTTCCGCTTGTTTTACTCTTGGGTCATTTGCCCCTTGAATAATCAATAAAGGTTTCGTTATTTTATGTGCACTAAATAACGGACTCGCTTCTCTAATTAATTTTTTACCTTCTTCAGTTTCTGGGTCTCCAGTCATTTCATATAAACTTTTTCTAAAGGCTTCCCAATACGCAGGGATAGATTCTAAAAGCGTAAATAAGTTACTAGGCCCTACAATATCAACACCACAAGTATATACTTCTGGCGTAAAGGCTAAACCTGCTAGTGTTGCATAGCCACCATAACTACCACCCATAATAGCAACACGGTCTTTATCGACAATACCTTCGGCAACTAAATGTTTAACTCCCCAAGTAACATCATCTTGCATTTTTTTACCCCACTCTCTATCTCCTGCATTTAAAAATGATTTACCATAACCACCACTAGCTCTAAAATTAGGTTGCAAAACTGCATACCCTCTATTGGCTAACATTTGTGCATAAGAGTTATAACCCCAATAATCTCTTGGGCCTTTTGGACCTCCATGGACTAAAACCACCAATGGTAAATTTTCTTTTTTGGCACCAAAAGGAATGGTTAAATAGCCTGGAATTTCTAAACCATCGCTACTTTTAAACGAAATAGGTTCCATGGTAGCCAAATATTTTTCTACTTCTTTTAGACGAGGTCTAGGGGTATATTGATGAGTTATTTTTTTTGTATCTCTATCATAAAGGTAGGTTTCAGAGGCATATTTATCTCCACTAACAGAAATCAACATTTTGTTATAATCTTTAGTGAAACTTACAAAACCTATTTCTTTGCCTTTAAATTTGTTTTGAAGATGTTTAAACATTTTGTTCCACTCTTTATTTTTCCAAAGACGTTCTCTCTTATCGTATGTGTACGAAGTGTACAGAATTTCTCTGGTATTATCATCAATAAATAGACCTCCAAAATCTACTTTATTTTTTGGATCGCTTTCAATTTTTTCAACCTTTTCTGTTTGTGGATCAAAAGAATATAGCGTAGAAAAATTTACATCTCCTTTATTTGAGACTAAATAGGTGTTGGTATTGTCTTTATTCCATCCAGCTATATATGCACTTTCTTGTAAGTTAGTTTCGTATATTTTTGTAAATTTATTATCTCCATCAATACGTAAGATTTCTGAGAATCCTTGTTCATTAGTACGGTATGCCAAACGTGGTTTTTCATCCCAATCAAAATCCCATCCCGTTATTCTATTCTTATTTTCAAATAATAAATCTAATTTTCCGGTTGCAATGTTTAGTTTGTATAAATCGTGCCATGCTTTGTCTCTATCATTTATGCCAACCATCATAATATTAGGGTCTTTTTTACTCACCTGATAAATCACAACCCTCACATCTTTCATAGGGCTTAAATTTTTAGAAACAGGAACTCCAGTTTCTTTTACCGCCTCATCTTTCGGGTTTACTGCATAAATATTATAGTTTTCATCACCTTTATTATCCTTTACAAAAAGGATATATTTACTATCATGTGTCCAAAAATATCCACCAAGAGGTCTTTCATTATTGGTTAAAGGTTTTGCTTTTTCAAAAGGTTCATCAAATTTTTTAACCCAAACATTTAGAATACCGTTGTATTCTTTTTGGAAAGAAATCCATTGTCCATCTGGGCTTAATTGTCCTGAAGCTATTTCAGGATTACCAAAAAAGATATCTCTATCAATTAAGGGTGCGTTTTTTTCTTGACTGGTTATTTGTAATGAAATCATTACAAATAACATAAAAAGTAGTTTTGTTGTTTTCATAGTTATTAAAATTTAGTTATATTAATAAGACTCTTATTCTAAAAATTTGTTACACATTATTAATCTAACACTGGTGTTACTTTATAACCAGCAGATTTCAATAATTGAATAACACCTTTGTCTCCGCCTAAATGTCCTGCACCGACAGCGTAAAACACTTTTTGCTTTTTTGATATCTCAGGTATTTGTTGTACCCAATTTTCATTTCTATCAAATAACAAACTCTTCATCATTTCTTGATCATTGTCAAAATAGTCTTCCATAGATTCAAATAGTTTTGTAATGTTTTCCGCTTTATAAAGGGTTATCATATTAGCGTAAAGCTTTTTTGTCTCATCAGGTGATTTTAACATTTTAATAATATCATCTATTTGTTCATCATAAGGTATTTCATCAAAAATTGCCATTTGAGATTCAATAGTTTCTAAGCCTTTCAGTTCTTTTTCTGCTTCTTTTGCCATATTTATAAAAGTCAACTCATAACTAGCCAATTGTTTACCCATAAAAGTAGTCATAATCATGGATGTTAAAGAAAGTGGTTTAAATCTATTGAGTTGTTTTAAGCCTACACCAATATTTTTATTCATGTATTGATTTAAAAAAACATATTCTGTACTGTCCATATGAGCTTTTAATTCATCACCTTCTTCTAACATTGAATATTTCATCATGTCTTTCATAAAGCTAGGATCATCCAAATCTAATTCGAGATAGATTACATCTGATTTTTCAAAAGCATTTTTTACGCTGTCTTTTAACACATAATCTTCTTGAGGTAAAAGGTGTATGGTACCGAAAATATAAGAAGTTTGAATACTATCACCTTCAATTTTCCATAATAAGCTATTACTTTTTTCTTGTGCGGTAATAGATGTTACTATTAAACCTAAAAATAGGAATACTATTAATACTAGTTTTTGTTTTTTCATTGTAACTTATTTAACTAAATTTAAAAATTAGCCTTACGTTTTTCTAAAAACGCGGTTGTCCCTTCTTCAAAATCTTCCGTACCAAAACAGTGTCCAAATTGTGCTATTTCTACTTGATAGCCATTTACACCATCCTCAAAATTAGCATTCACAGCTTTAATAGCTGAAGCAATTGCCATAGGTGAATTTCTTAGTATTTTATTGGCGATGATCTCTGCCAATGTTAGCAATTCTTCTGGTGTGGTTACATGATTTATCAATCCGTTTTGCAAGGCATCTTCTGCAGTAATCATAGTAGCTGTCATAATCATTTCCATCGCTTTACCTTTACCAACCAATTGTGGCAAACGTTGTGTACCTCCATAACCAGGTATCACTCCTAAGCTCACTTCTGGCAAACCCATTTTTGCATTATCAGAAGCAATTCTAAAATGACAAGCCATGGCTAATTCTAATCCGCCACCTAAAGCAAATCCGTTTATTAAAGCAATAACTGGAGTACTTAAAATTTCAATAAAATCAAATAATAGTTCTTGTCCTTTTTTAGAAAGATTTGCACCTTCTGCAACATCAAAATTTGCAAATTCAGAAATATCTGCACCAGCAACAAAAGCTTTATCTCCACTACCTGTGAGGAGAATTACTCTTGTTTCTTCATCTGAATCAGCATCCGCGAAAGCGTCATGTAATTCCTGAATAGTCTCTCTATTTAAAGCATTTAATTTTTTGGGGCGATTGATAGTAATGGTTGTAATACTATCATTTTCTGTAACTAAGATGTTTGTGTATGACATATTTTTTATTTTTTTGGAATGCTAACTGTAAATACCGTTCCTTTATTTATTTCTGTTGTAAAGGTAATACTTCCGTTATAAGCTTCTACAATATTTTTTATCATGGGTAAGCCTAAACCCATTCCACTGGATTTTGTGGTGAATTTTGGCTCAAAAATCATATTTTTATCCTCTTCAGAAATTCCTTTTCCATTATCAGCCACACTAATAACTACATTTCCATCTTCTTCCTTCACCTTAACTTCAATTTTTGGATACTGATTATCCTCCATTGATTGTATTGCGTTTTTTACCAAATTGGTAACTATTCTAATGAGTTGCGTTTTATCTAATTGAGCAATTAAGGTATCCTTTTCATGAAAATAATGGATATATTCTTCATTAAAAATATCTATCGCCAATCTTACCACCTCAACAACGTCTAAGGTTTCCCTTTTTTGTTTTGGCATCTCTGCAAAACTAGAAAAAGCAGAAGCTATAGAGCTCATAGTATCTATTTGCTGAATTAATGATTTGCTAAACTCACTTAATTTAGTTTTTATATCAGGATCGTTTACATCAAATCGCTGTTCAAAACTCTGTACGGTCAATCGCATTGGTGTTAACGGATTCTTAATTTCATGTGCTACTTGTTTTGCCATTTCTCGCCAAGCTTGTTCACGTTCACTTTTTGCTAATTTCACAGCACTTTCACCTAATTCATCAACCATACTATTGTATGCATTAACCAAGTTATAAATTTCTACACTAGCATTTTTCAAGATAATTTTTTCATTACGCTTATTTAAAGCTGTCCTATTCATTTTTTCACTTACCGTTTCAATAGATTTTGTTATATATTTTGAAATAAAATAAGCTACAGTAATCGCAATTAACAATAGTAAAAAATATACAAATGCCAAACGTTCTAAAAATTCTTTCAATTCTTTCTCTTGAAAAGAATTATCTTTTAAGTAATGTAAATGTAATATACCAATAGGTTTAAATTTATTATCATAAATATAGCTATATGAAGATTGATATTTTATACCTGTTGAGGTCTTATTTTCAGTAACCATTCTATGGTCAATACTTTCTTCAAGTTTAGTTAAAACATTAGTAGATAAATTATAATTGGTAGTATCTTTTGTAAAACTTGATGAGGTATTTAGTAATAATTCTCCTTTCAAATTAAACATAAGTATATCTAACTGGTTAATGTCAGAAATATCGTAAATTTTATCTTTAAAAATTAAATCTAAATATTGTTCTTCAACAGGATACGTAGTTCTGCGTTGTAACTCAATATCAATGCTAGTTTTAATAGCATTTTCTTTACGTTCTAACCTGCCTTTGTGATAATCTTTAGTTTGTTCATTGTACTGATAAACAGCCACCAAAGCAATTAGTATGGAAGCCAAAACAACCAACATAATCATGACTAAGAAAATACGAGTACGTAAAGAGAATTTTTTAAGTTTCATTCAAAAAAGTTATGCAGTAAAGATAGTAATTATCCTTTAAGTTGTTTCAAACCCTCATAAACAACAATACTCACAGCGTTTGCAATATTTAAGCTTCTTATATGTTCGCTGTACAACGGAATTTTGTAGAGTTTCTCAGAATGTTTTTCTAAAATATTTTTAGGTAAGCCTAGAGATTCCTTTCCGAAAACAAGAAATAACTCATCTTCAAAATTTATTGACCAATGCTCCTTTTTTCCATGACTGGATAAAAACACCATTTTTTTGTCTTTATTCTTAATAAAAAAATCTTCAATATTCTCATAAATAATTACCGATAAGTGTTGCCAATAATCTAAGCCTGCTCGTTTTAATCTGGCATCACTAATTTCAAAACCAAAAGGTTTTACCAAATGTAAATTTGATCCTGAAGCCAAGCTTAGTCTACCAATATTACCTGTATTATTCGGAATTTCAGGCTCAATCAAAACAATATTCATTGCCATTACTCTAGTATTTTTTTTGCAAATTCACCAATCGTATCAACACCGTTTTCTGTTAGGTGTTTGATAAATGCAGAACCTATTATAGCTCCTTTTGTATGTTTTGTAGCTTGAGTAAATGTTTTAGTATTTGAAATACCAAAACCTACAATTTGAGGGTTTTTAAGGTTCATATCTGCAATACGTTTAAAGTAATCGGTTTGTTCAGAGCCAAAACCTGACTGACTACCGGTAACACTTGCTGAACTGACCATATAGATAAATCCGTTAGAAATAGAATCTACATATTTGATACGTTCATCAGAAGTTTGCGGTGTGATTAAAAATACATTAATGAGTCCGTATTTCTCAAAAATAGTTTTGTACTTTTCATGAAATTCATCAACAGGTAAATCTGGAATTATCAGTCCGTCAACACCAATTTCTTGACACTTTTTACAAAATGCTTCAACACCATATTGTAACATAGGATTGAAATAACCCATAATAATCAATGGAATATTTACCGTTTTACGAATGTCTTTCAATTGTTCAAAAAGTAATTTGGTTGTCATTCCGTTTTTCAACGCTTGCGTTGAACTAGCTTGGATAGTTGGGCCGTCTGCCAACGGATCGCTAAAAGGCAAGCCTATTTCTATCATATCTACACCAGATTTTTCTAAATTTTGAATAATACTAACTGTATCTTCTAGTTTTGGATATCCTGCTGTGAAATAAATGGATAATAAATTTTTATCCTCTTGTAGTTTTTGGTTTATTCTGTTCATCATTTAGTGTATGTTTTGTCATTCCCTCGCAAGAGGGAATCTCTAAAAATTATCCGAAAGGTCATTCCAATCTGGATTCAGTCCATTTATTAGGTTATTTTTCCACTCTCTATTCCACTTTTTTAGTTGCTTTTCTCTCTTAATCGCATTTAAGACATACTTTGTAGTTTCAAAATAAACTAGTTTATCTAAATTATATCTTACTGAAAATGAATTTTTCTTTCCATTTTTATGCTGAATTAACCTCCTCTTTAAATTATTAGTCATCCCAATATATAAAGTTGTATGATTCTTATTTGTTAATATGTAAACATAAAACATGTGCATAAATACTATTTATGAGATTTCCGCGAAAGCGGAAATGACAAAATTTATAATCCGAAATAATCAATATACGTATTCAAATCTTTATCACCTCTACCCGATAAATTTAGAATAACTACCTCTTCTGGTTTAAATGTTTGTTTTTCAAAAATAGCCAAAGCGTGAGCACTTTCTATAGCAGGGATAATGCCTTCTAACTCACATAATTCTATGCCAGCTTTCATAGCTTCATCATCAGTTACCGAAACGAATTCTGCTCTTTTAGTTTCAAATAAATGAGCGTGTAATGGCCCAACACCAGGGTAATCTAATCCAGCAGAAATTGAATAAGGTTCAGTTATTTGTCCGTCTTCCGTTTGCATTAATAAGGTTTTACTTCCGTGGATAATTCCTTCTTTTCCCAAAACAGAAGTAGCAGCACTTTCACCTGAATCAATACCTAAACCTGCAGCTTCTACCGCAATTAGTTTCACCTCTAAATTATCTAAATAATGATAATATGCACCAGCGGCATTACTTCCCCCTCCAACACAAGCAATCACAACATCTGGGTTTTCTCTATCCTCATGCTCATTTAATTGCCATTTTATTTCCTCAGAAATTATTGCCTGAAAACGTGCTACCATGTCTGGATAAGGATGAGGGCCAACTACAGAGCCTATAATATAATAAGTATCTACAGGGTTATTTATCCAATCTCTTATGGCTTCATTCGTTGCATCTTTAAGCGTTCTACTTCCTGATAAAGCAGGCACAACAGTTGCTCCTAACATTTTCATTCTAGCAACATTAGGTGCTTGACGAGCAATATCAATTTCGCCCATATACACGATACATTCTAATCCCATCAAAGCACAAACCGTTGCAGTAGCCACACCGTGTTGACCAGCCCCAGTTTCAGCAATAATTCGAGATTTACCCAAACGTTTTGCCATCAATATCTGACCAATAGTATTGTTGATTTTATGTGCTCCAGTATGGTTTAAATCTTCTCGTTTTAAGTAAATTTTTGTCTTGTATTTTTCTGATAAGCGTTTTGCAAAATACAATGGAGAAGGTCTACCCACATAATCTTTCAATAGTTGATTAAATTCTTTTTGAAAAGAAGGTTCTTCCATTATTTTAAGATAATTCTGACGTAATTCTTCTACATTAGGATAAAGCATTTCTGGAATGTAAGCTCCGCCGAACTCTCCGTAGTAGCCTTTCTCGTTTGTGTTGTAATTCATAATACTATTATGTTACTATTAAGATGGGAGTTTAATGTTTTTAGTGTCAATATCAAACACCCCTAAAGTCCCCTCAAGGGGACAACCTTTCAATTTATATTCTTAGTTTAAAGCGGTCACTTGTTTAATTTTATTTGAATTTTCATCTCAATAGAAATGACAAGTTCTTTTTAAATTCTTTTAATTTATCTATATCTTTTAATCCTGGTTTGATTTCAAACTTACTGTTTACGTCGATGGCGTAGCAATATTTTGCCCCGAAGTTTCGGGGCTGCCTACGCAGGAAAGACAATATGTTGTCAACTTCTTCAAGCCCAATACCACCACTTAAAAAATAGGGTTTTGTTGATGGGTACTCTTTTAACACTTCCCAATTAAACGTATAACCATTCCCTCCAGGTTTTTTTCCTTTGGTATCGAATAAAAAGTAATCACACACTTCTTCATAGGCTTTTAAAACTGAGAAATTAAAGGTGTCTTTTATGGAAAAGACTTTGATGATTTCTGTTTGATGAGACCCTGAATACTCCCGAGACTTCGGGACAGGGTGACGAAGTAATACTTCACAAAATTCAGGTGACTCATTGCCATGTAATTGTACTGCTTGCAAATCATATTCAATTACTTTTTTAAGAATATATTCAACAGAAGCGTCTACAAAAACACCTACTTTTTTGATGTTTTTAGGTAAATCGGGTATTTCTCCATCAAAAAAACGGGCAGATTTTTCATAGAAAATAAAACCTAGATAGTCTGGTTGCAATGCAGCAACTGCTAGGATATTTTCTTGGTGTTTCATACCGCAGATTTTGAGCCCCCTCTGCCTTTCGGCATCTCCCTCGAAGGGAAAGAATTTGTCTTGTTCTACACTCATTACTTAATTCTTAATTTTAAAAATATTAACCTCTTAATTCCCCTCCTTTGTAGGAGTTAGAGGAGGCTAATAAACTTCTTAGCACTTTCTCCAGGATTTTCAGTTTTCATAAAATTCTCGCCTATCAAAAACCCTTGATACCCATAAGGTTTTAATTCTTTTATGGCTTCAACTGAACTAATACCACTTTCAGAAACTTTTACAAAATCATTCGGTATTTTACTTGCCAGCTCTTTACTCATATCTAAACTCACTTCAAAAGTTTTTAAATTTCTATTGTTTACACCTAACATATCTAAGCTTGGCATGATAGATTTTTGTAATTCTTTTTCATCGTGTACTTCTAACAATACATCTAACCCTAATTCTTTTGCAAAGGTTGAAAATTGTTTGATTTCTTGTTTGGTCAATACCGCTGCGATTAATAAAATAACATCAGCACCAAAAGCTTTAGCTTCTAACAATTGATATTCATCAATAACAAAATCCTTTCGTAATAGTGGTAAATTACAACTTTCTCTGGCGAGTATTAAATCATCTAAAGTGCCCCCAAAATAAATTTCATCGGTTAAAACTGACATACCACAAACTCCTGCATTTTCATATCCAAAAGCAACATCTTCAACAGTAGCTGTATTATTAATTATAGATTTTGAAGGAGATTTTCTTTTAAATTCTGCTATAATTCCCGTTGAGCTATTTCTTAAATTATTTGCCAAAGAAATGGTTGCCCGTTCAAAAAAAGGTATCTGCTCTAGTAGTTGAACTGGAATGTGTTCCTTTTTTAAGGCGACTTCCTTTCTTTTGTCTGCTATTATTTTGTCTAGTATGTTCATCCTCTCTCCTAAATCCTCTCTCCAAAGGAGAAAGGACTTTTATTTTTAGTTTATATATTTATTTCAACTGTCTACTTTTTTCTTGTAACTTTTTCAACGTTTCTAACCCTTTACCTCTCAATAATGATTCTTTTGCCAGTTCAAAGCCTTCTTTTGGATTTAAATTTTTAACGGTTGCAATTGCCATTCCTGCATTCGCAGAAACTACATTGTTTTGAGCTTCTGTACCTTCTCCACTTATCACTTTCATAAATATTTTGGCAGATTCTTCAACGGTATTTCCACCAAATATATCAGATTGTTGAATTTTATCTACGCCAAAATCTACTGGACTTAGAATAGTTTCCGTATAATTAGAAATCATTTTTGTAGCTCCTGTTAAAGAAATTTCATCATAACCATCCAAGGCATGTAAAATGGTAAAATTTTTATCTGATTTTTGATAGAGATAACTATACATTCTCGCCAGTTCTAAATTAAAAACGCCTACCAATTGATTTTTTGGAAAAGACGGATTTACCATTGGCCCTAACATATTAAAAAAAGTTTTTACACCCAATGCTTTACGGATAGGTGCTACGTTTTTCATAGCAGGATGAAATAATGGTGCATGCAACACACAAATTCCTGCTTGGTCTAAACACATCTTCAAAAAATCTTTATCATTACTGAATTTTATCCCTAAAAATTCCATCACATTACTAGAACCTGAAATTGAAGACACTCCGTAATTACCATGTTTGGTTACATGTACTCCTGCCCCAGCAGTTACAAAAGAAGACAATGTAGAAATATTGAAGGTGTTTTTACCATCACCACCTGTACCACATAAATCAACGGTATTGTAATCAGACAAATCTATGGCAATACACAATTCTAACAAGGCATCTCTAAAACCTTCTAACTCTTCAACAGTAACACTTCGCATCATATATACCGTTAAAAATGAGGCAATCTGATTTTGATTATAATCTCCTTTCGAAATATTTACCAATACTTGTTTTGCCTCTTCTTTCGATATGGTTTCGTGATTGATTAATCTGTTTAATAGTTGTTTCATTCCCCTCCTAACCTCCCCAAAGGGGAGGAATTGTTAAGTTAATAATCGTCTTTTAATTCTTTATCCAATTTTATAATAGTTGTTTTCCATCTGGTGTTAATACCGATTCTGGATGAAACTGTACTGCTTTCACATCATATGTTTTATGTCGTAAAGACATGATTTGTCCGTTTTTATCAACCGAAGTGACCTCTAATACTTCTGGTAAATTGGTGTCAACCACCCAAGAATGATAACGACCAACAGTTAAGGTTTTATGCAATCCTTTAAACAATACTTCATCATCTACTTTTTGCTCAATTTCCGTAGCAACTCCATGATAAACGGTATCTAGATTGATAATTTTTCCACCAAAAACTTCTGCAATAGCTTGTTGCCCCAAACAGACACCTAAAATACTTTTGGTGGCTGCGTATTTTTTGATAATTGGTTTTAATAAACCTGCTTCATCAGGGATACCTGGGCCTGGTGATAATACAATTTTATCAAAAGGTTGAACTTCTTCTAAGGTTAATTTATCGTTTCGTTTTACGGTTACTTCACAACCTAAGTCCTCTAAATAATGGACTAAATTATACGTAAAACTATCGTAATTATCTATGACTAATATTTTTTTCATTTCTATCTCTAACCCTTTCAATCCCGAAGTGTCGAGAGAAAGGGGATTTTATTATTTATACTCGTTCAGCCAACTCAATCGCTTTTGTCAAGGCTCCTAATTTGTTGTATACTTCTTGTAATTCGTTTTCTGGTTCTGATTTTGACACCAACCCTGCACCTGCTTGCCAATGCAATTCATGGTTTTTACTTAAAAAAGTACGAATCATAATAGCGTGGTTATAATTACCATCAAAATCCATAAAACCTATCGCCCCACCATAAAAAGCTCTACTCGTTTTTTCATATTGTTCAATCAATTGCATCGCTCTATGCTTAGGAGCTCCACTCAATGTACCTGCAGTAAATGTGTCTGCCACCATCTGCATAGTCGTGGTATCTTTATTTTTCTTTCCTATGACTTTACTTACCAAATGGATAACATGTGAAAAAAATTGAACCTCTCTATAGGTTTCAACTTTAACCTGACTACCATGTCTGCTTAAATCATTTCTTGCCAAATCAACCAGCATGACATGCTCTGCATTTTCTTTTTCATCTACCGATAATTTCTTTGCCAATTCAGCATCTTTTTCATCATTACCTGAGCGTTTAAATGTTCCTGCAATCGGATGAATTTCTGCCAACCCATTATTTACAATTAGCTGTGCTTCTGGTGAACTTCCAAAAATTTTAAAATCTCCGTAATCAAAATAGAATAAATATGGTGACGGATTTATACTTCGTAAGGTTCTATACACATTAAACTCATCGCCTTTAAAGCTTTGTGTAAATTTTTTGGACAATACCAATTGAAAAACATCACCTCTTGCACAATGTTTTTTTGCTATTTTCACATGTTCTTTGTATTCATTGTCTGTTAAATTAGAACTAATTTCTCCGTCTTGTGTAAATTTATAAGTGGTGAAATTTTGTGCTTTTATCAATTGATGAATGCTTTCTATATTACTATCATTATCATAGGAATGAGCAAAAATATAGGCATGATTTTTAAAATGGTTAATGGCAATAATATTTTGATAAACAGCATAATAAATATCAGGAATTTTTAAAGAATTTTCTTTTTTAGAGATCTCAATATCCTCAAAATAACGTACTGCATCATAGGTTGTATAACCGAATAATCCGTTGTTTATAAACTTAAAATCTTGGTCATTATCAACTTTAAATCGTTTTGAAAATTGATGAATTACATTTGGCACATCAGTAGTTGCATCAATTAGTTGTTCTTCTGTACTTCCATCAGGAAAAGTTTGGGTAATCTTTTCATTTTCAACTTTTATAGAGGCTATCGGGTTAAAACAGATGTACGAAAAACTATTGTCATTGCCATGATAATCACTACTCTCTAATAAAATACTGTTAGGGTATTGGTCTCTAATTTTCAGATAGACACTTACCGGTGTGATGGTATCTGCAATTATTTTTTATGATGGGTATTAAGATTGTATTTTTTCATTTTTTATGCTGAGCTTTTCAGTATTGTCTTATTTATGAGATACTGAAATAAATTCAGTATAAATAAAAAAGGCCTGTCGTGATTGACAAGCCTTTATATATTTTATTTTTAAATACGATAATAGGATTACTTCACGAATGTTGAGTTTCGAGAGCACCACCACCAATTTGTATTTAAAACTATTTTCATGTTTAATTTGATTGAGACAAATGTAATCATTTTTTTGAATTTACAAAATACAATTACACTACTGTCTTTTTAAGGAGCTAATTGAACTTCTTTCCAAGCGGTACCATTGTGAAAATATAATTTACCATCAGTATTTACATACAAATCTCCTAAAGCTCCACCAGCAGGTGCTGCAGCTTGAGGCTCTAAACGCATAGCTCCGCTAATATGCACTTTTTGTTGTGGAGCTTCAATACCAACACCTATATTACCTTTGAGGTAAGAATCAGCATTAGAATTTGAAAAAATAGAATAATTCTTACCAGTTCCTTTATTAAAACTATCATCGATATAAATTGCATAACCATTGGTTGTAGTTCCTGTTCCTAAATGCTGTAGATACAAGCCAACAGCATCAGTTATTGTTCCGTTATTTGTAATAGAACCAACTGCTCCACTAACAAAACCCATATTTCCATAATTCTCAATTTCTCCCCAAGAGCCAAATCCCTGAGAAACAGTTCCTCCAGCAGCAACGCTAGTACCATTCGCTACCGTACTTCTTGTTCCAATTGCAAAAGCTATGGTACCTGTACTTGCATTACTTGCTGTACTGGTAATACCATACGTTGATTCACTTGTGCCTGTTCCTTCATATACTGCATTAGTTGAAATTCCACGATTATGAGCATCATCAGACTTTCTACTTTCAACATTGAGTTTGTGTGGGCCAGAAGTATTTGTCCCAATACGAACTTTCCCATCATAATATGCTATATCTGGAGAAATTCCATCCACAAATTTACCACCTCCAGAATTCTCTTTCCATAAGGTACCATCATTTATCCATACAGATTTGGTGTCTGTATCAAAAACTTGTAAACCCATTGCAGGACTAGCGATTGCCGTTCTTTGTGCCGTTGTCATTCTAGGCATTAAAAAACCTTTGTCTGTTGCAGTAATGTCTAATGCTGATGAAGCATCAGGACTTGTAGTACCAATACCCACTTGTGCAAAACCTGCAAAAGTAATAGCAAACATCAATACTGATAATTGTATCTTTTTATTCATAATTGTAATTTTATCTTATTTAACTAATATTTTTTTAACACCTTGTTTCCCCTCTTGTTCAAATCGAAGAATATAAATTCCGCTTGATAGATTTGGGATTTGTAAAATTCCAACTCCATTATTTGAAACAATATTTTTATACAATTGTAAGTGTCTGCCGTTTATATCAAACAACGAAATCTCTAAACCAGAAAAGTCAGTTGAAGAAATGAATTTAATATTCTTACCCATTTCAATAGGGTTTGAAAGTATGTT
Organism: Bacteroidota bacterium; assembly: GCA_024280815.1. Lineage (GTDB taxonomy): Bacteria > Bacteroidota > Bacteroidia > Flavobacteriales > Flavobacteriaceae > Aureibaculum. The sequence goes on along the minus strand of JAJRPL010000044.1, from coordinate 16,662 downwards.
AATGTCTGCAATCAAAAACAAGTCATCAATTGCCAATACGGCTTGGTGATCGACACCAAAAGTGTATTGTGTAAAATCACCTAAGGTTATTTCATTGGCTGCGTCGCTAGTAACCGTACCATTTAACAAATCTCCTGTTATAGTATTTGTATTTAACGCACTAGCTAAATCCCAAGTACCATTATTATATCCTACAATAGAAACAGCGTTTAATACTCCTCCATTATTAGTAACTAGAGAAGTTATATCACTCTCTGAATTCCATGGCAAAGTAATAACAGCATTACCTGTTAATTCCCAAAATTCTTTGGTAGAAACAGCATCTACATCTGCTCCATTTGTGCCTGTTGTTGGTGTAGTATTAAAATAGGATGCTTTTATATCACCAGTATGATTTGCTATTACTGGAGCATAAACTCCATTGTTACCTGTTGGTAATTTAGTAGTTCCTGTACCGTAAGCAAGTACTTTCCCATTGACGTATTCGCTAAGCGAACCCCAATCTGTTTCAGCTTCTACGGAGAAAATTCCTGTAGAACCTAGCGTTACAATTGTATTGTTTGTAGTAAAAGGCAAATCCTTCCCCAAGTAAAATTCTGCATTATCACCCACATATAATTCTTGTGCATACGTGATTTGCGAACTCAGCCCTACAATACAAATTAGTGTAAAAAGTTTATTCATAAGCATTTAAGTTTGATTACAAAAATATGTAATTCTCTACATATATAACAACTTAAAGTGTATTGATCCTAATTATTTATACTTCAACTTAAAATAAATATTAATGATGCCTACTATTAAAAATCAAGTGAATATCTTGGAATTACTAACTCTTATCGCTGAATTTGGATTTCATCCTAATTAGTTACTTATTAATAACTAATAATATGTTTAGTCTTCATATTTTTTTATGGTTTTAATCTTACTATCATATTTTTTTATTCTATACATTTCACTTGGAATTGGAATAATTTTCAATAAATGGATACCGTTAGAGAATTACAATATATTATTTACAATTTTAGTTGGTTTTTTTATTCAATTAATTATTTCAACATTTTACGCGATTTTTTTTCCATTAGATTTTTACTTTTTTTTAATACACTTAATTGCTTCAACTTTATTTATTACTTTTCACTTTTCTAGCGTAAAAAAAATAATCCTCAATACAATAAATTCATTTGTTAAATTTTCAATTAGCAGTAGATTTCTATTTTTATTTATTATTATAATCTCACTAATCCACTCATCATCATTACCATTTCTTACTGACAATGAATCTTATTATATACAAACCATAAAATGGTTAAATAACTATGGCTTAGTTAAAGGTCTTGCAAATTTGCATTTGTTCTTCGGACAATCTTCTGGATGGCACATATTACAAGCAGGTTTTAATTTTAGTTTTATTACATCTGATTTAAATGATTTAAATGGCTTCTTAATAATTATCACAAGTTTTTTTTGTCTAGAAAAATGGGAAACATATAAAACGATTGGAAATAAAAATGATTTATTTATTTCACTTATTATCATTTCACTAGTTTTTCTTTTTCTTTTTATTCCCTCCCCTTCTCCTGATCTTCCAACTATAATTATAGTACCCGTTATTATATACTTATTCATTGAGTCTTTTCAAAATAATAGCAGCAATCATATAAATCTGATTACTGTGTTGACCTTATTAGCTATCTTAATCAAAGTTACAGTAGCTCCTATTTTAATTTTACTGTTAATTACTCTTGTAAAAACTAAAGGTTTTAATAATTGGAAATTACCTATAGTTTTATCTTTTATCGCATTATCCAGTTTCATCATAAAAAATAGTATTATTACTGGATATCCATTATATCCTCTATCAATAGGATATGAATTAGTTAATGTTGATTGGAAACTAAATGATAATTTACAACACTTTTATTATCAGTCGACTTCTATGTATGGTTGGCAAATGTCTAATTGGGAAGAATTCAATAGTCTTAGTTTTATTAACAAATTTTCGATGTGGCTCAATTTACCTAAACTCAATGGTATTTTAAATAAATCAATTTTGCTCTTACTATTCTTATTCCCTTTTTTCAACTACAAGAAAAAAGAAATGATTTATCTCTATATTTATTTTCTTATTCAGTTTATTGTGTTTTACACAACATCACCTCAATATAGATTTTTTCTACCCGTTTTACTATCAATAGGCTTATTCATATCTGCAAACTTATTACATAGAAAGTATAATATAATTAAATTTCTTTTTGCAATAAATTTGGTGCTACTAACTTTATTAGGAGTATTCGGGTTAAACCTAAATGGTGTAACAAACAATAAAATTATGAGTAAGAAGTACCCTCTAATACTTTCTCAAATAATTTCACCACGATCAATTACTCAGTTTGAGGATATAGAATTTATTGAATATGAAATACAAAATTTAAAATATTTTTCTCCATCAAAAGATTCCTTGTTTTTTTGGCAAACCTCTAATGGGCCATTACCTTGTGCAAACAAAGATATGGTTGAATATTTTTCGACATATTATAATCATATTCCTCAAATGCGAACCAAGAACATTAAGGATGGTTTTTTATCTTCCAAACCCAAATAGACTTTCATTCTAACAATCAACAGTCTCGACCCAAGCGTTAGAGGTAAGGTTTATTTTGAGGATTTTGAAGAGTAACCGAACTCATTAGATAGCCCACTACTTTTTATAAAAACAGCCTGCTTTTTATCTATTACACCTAAACCTATTCTTTATCATTAATTTTAGTTTAAATATTTGGTAAATTGCACATGTTTAATTATAAACTGTAACTATATCATGTGTTTTTGTTTTCATGTTAAAATAAAAAACTAACATTTGCAGTGTAATTAGAAATATAAAATATTATGTGTGGAATTGTATGTGCATTCGATTTAAAGCAAAATGTTGAGGTATTAAGACCTCAAGTTTTAGAAATGTCTAAAAAATTCGTCATCGAGGTCCAGATTGGAGTGGAATTCATAGTGAGGATAATGCTATATTAGCTCATGAACGCCTAGCTATTGTTGATCCTGCTTCAGGTAAGCAGCCTCTATTTAATGAGGATAAGTCTCTAATTTTAGCTGCCAATGGCGAAATTTATAACCATAGAGAGTTACGAAAACAATTTGAAGGTTCGTACAATTTTCAAACAGAATCTGATTGTGAAGTTATTTTAGCATTATACCAAAAGAAGGGTGTTGATTTTATTGATGAAATGAATGGAATTTTTGGCTTTGCTATTTATGATGTTGAAAAAGATGAATATTTTATTGCGAGAGATCACATGGGTATTATTCCATTATATATTGGATGGGATCAAAACGGGACTTTCTATGTTGCTTCTGAACTAAAAGCTTTAGAGGGCGTTTGTACCAAAATAGAATTATTTCCTCCAGGTCATTATATGTCAAGTAGTAATGGAAAACTTGTTAAATGGTACCATCGAGATTGGACGGAATATGACGCTGTAAAAGATAATGAAACCAGTATTCAAGAAATTAAAGAAGCATTAGAAGCTGCTGTTCATAGACAATTGATGTCTGATGTACCATATGGAGTATTACTTTCTGGAGGGTTAGACTCATAAATTACCTCTGCAATAGCAAAAAAATATGCTGAAAAACGTATAGAATCTGACGATACTAAAGATGCCTGGTGGCCACAATTACATTCCTTTTCTGTAGGATTAGAAGGTTCGCCAGATTTAGCTGCTGCACGAGTAGTCGCAGATCATATAGATACAATTCACCATGAAATAAAATTCACCATTCAAGAAGGATTAGATGCTATTCGTGATGTGATTTACAACTTAGAAACTTATGATGTTACCACAATTAGAGCCTCTACACCTATGTACTTAATGGCTAGAGTTATCAAATCTATGGGAATAAAAATGGTGCTATCTGGCGAAGGAGCTGATGAACTTTTCGGAGGCTATTTATACTTTCATAAAGCACCAAATGCGAAAGAATTTCATGAAGAAACAGTTCGTAAATTGAGTAAATTACACATGTATGATTGCTTGCGTGCCAATAAAAGTTTAGCCGCTTGGGGCATTGAAGGGCGTGTACCCTTTTTAGATAAAGAATTTATGGATGTTGCCATGCGTATCAATCCGCAAGACAAAATGATTAATGGTGAACGTATGGAAAAATGGGTAGTAAGAAAAGCTTTTGAAGATATGATACCCAAAAGTGTGGCTTGGCGACAAAAAGAACAATTTTCTGATGGTGTTGGTTATAGTTGGATTGACACCTTGAAAGAAGTAGTAAATGAAGCCATAACCGATGAACAACTGGCAAATGCCAAGTTTAAATTCCCTTTACAAACCCCAACTTCAAAGGAAGAATTTTATTACCGTTCAATTTTTACAGAACATTTCCCTAGTGATGCTGCCGCTTTATGTGTGCCTCAAGAAGCTTCTGTAGCGTGTAGTACAAAAATCGCATTAGAATGGGATGAAAGTTTTAAAAACATGAATGATCCTTCTGGAAGAGCAGTCGCTAATGTACATGATGATGCGTATTAAAACATAAGTTCCACATCAGTTTTATAACAAAAACTTCGTTTAAATTCGAAGTTTTTGTTTTTTGTGATATCTTTGGCTTTTACAATACTATATAAATGAAAAATATCAACCTTATAATTGCACTCATTACATTGGTTTCAATACCTTTAAACCTATCTGCACAAGATAAATTAAAAGGGAATAAAATTGTAACTACTGAAGACAGATACATTGACAATTTTAATAAAATTGAAGTTAATGACAAACTAGATGTTATCCTTACCCAAGGCATGGAACAATCAGTTACTGTTGAAGCAGATGAAAACTTGCACGTTGCAGTATTAACAGAGGTAATTGACAGTACATTAATTATCAGTTTAACTAAAAGAATTGTCCGAAAAAAAGCCTTAAAAGTTTATGTGGTTATTGATAATTATATCGATGAAATTATAAGTAATGATAAATCAGATATTAGATCTACCAGCACATTGAAATTTAACCAAATCACTATTAATGCTGATGATGATTCAAAATTAACTTTAGACATTCACGCTTCAAAATTCATATTAAACAACAATGAAAGTGCAAATGTAAAATTAACCGTAAATGCAGATGAAGTTTATATTAATGCAGATAAATCTGGAAAAGCTAAATTAAATATTTCTTGTAATCATGTAGAAGCCACTCTTCAAGGAAATTCAACAACTAGCGTTTCTGGCACTTGTTCAGAATTGTATGTAAATGCAGAAAATAAAAGTGATTTTAAAGGTCAGGCATTAGAAAGTAGTGATGTTATTATAGACGCTTCTGACAGTGCAGATGTACAGGCAAATGCTAAAACATCTATTCTTATCTCAGCAATTGATAACTCTGAGGTTCATATTTATAATAACCCTGCAATTACTATTGAAAAGTTTACAGACAAAGCAATTTTAAGAAAAAAATAATATTTTAGACAATTAATAGATCAAACAACCCGTTAAATAAATAGAACAATTAAAAGTAGTCAACCGCAACAAATCAAAATTATAAAATAAATTATTTAGCACTATGAAAATTTTAATTGTTGAAGATGAAATTGAATTACTCGATTCAATGACTACTTATTTAAAAAACGAAGATTTTATTTGTGAAAGTGCATCTTCCTTTTTTGATGCTGAAGATAAAATTATAAGTTTTGGATATGACATTATTATATTAGACATCACATTACCTGATGGTAGCGGATTAAATTTGTTAGAATTAATAAAAGAACAGTCCTCAAAAACTGGTGTGTTAATTGTTTCTGCAAAAAACTCTTTAGATGACAAATTAAAAGGATTAGATCTTGGTGCTGATGATTACATTACGAAACCGTTTCACTTGGCAGAACTCAATTCAAGGATTAATTCGTTAATAAGGCGTAGAAATTTTGATGGTGATGATAGTAGTATTCAATTTAATGAAATAAATATTGATCCAAGTTCAAAAACTGTAACAATTCATGGAAAACACATGGAATTGACCAAAAAAGAATACAATTTACTATTATATTTTATCACCAATAAAAATAAGGTACTTACCAAAGAATCAATAGCAGAACATCTTTGGGGTGATGATATAGAGATGGCAGACAGCTATGACTTCATTTATACTCACATGGGTAATCTAAGAAAAAAAATAAAGAAACTAGAAGGGACAGATTACCTACAAACCATGTACGGGCTTGGTTATAAATTCACAGATGTTGAGAAATAATTATACGAAAATTAGCAACTTAAACACATTGAGTAAATACTTATGAAACTCATACGGAAAACTGGCAGAACTTATTTATGGTTATCGATTATTATATTTATCCTTTCTGGTGCCATACTTATTTTTGTATTAACCAATGTAATGAATAATAGGTTAGACAATCAGTTATTTTACAATAAAGAGATTGTCGCTAAGAGAGTAAAATATGATGTTCCATTAACCATATTTGAAGAACCTGAAGAATTAAATGAAGCCGAAAACAAATTATATCCAAAAGACACCATAATTTACAAAGACACATTAATTCTTAGGCTCATTCAAGGAGAAGGTGTTGATGAGTTTGAAAAATATAGACAATTAACCTCATATGAAACCTTACAAGGTGTTCGATATAAAATAATTGCACGAAACTCTTTAGTTAGAAATCAAGATTTTATATGGGTAATTTTAATTACTACTTTTATTATTATTTTATTGTTATTGTCTGGGCTTTGGATATTAAATACTCAGATTTCAAAAAAAATATGGAAACCTTTTTATACAAATATTGATAAGCTTAAAAATTTCTCTATACAAAACCAAAACACTATTGAATTAGTACCTTCAGATATTGATGAATTTAAAGAGTTGAACACTTCTATAAAAAGCTTAACACAAAAATTACAATCTGATTTTAATAATTTAAAAGAGTTTTCTGAAAATGCATCTCATGAAATGCAAACTCCTTTAGCTATTATGAAATCAAAAATTGAACTCTTATTACAATCATCAGACTTAACAAAAGAACAATCAGAACAATTGCAATCCATTTACCAAGCAGGAAACCGTCTTTCTAAATTAAACAAGACACTACTGCTCTTGGCAAAAGTAGAAAATCAACAATTTAGTAATAAAGAAGAGGTGTCTTTTAAAAAGTTAATTGAAAAATCACTTGAAAACTACGAGGATTTCATCATTAATAAAAACATCACTATACAGACAGAGTTGTCTGACCACATCAGCTCTGCTAATACAATATTAGTAGATACTTTAATTTCTAACTTATTGAGCAATGCAATTAAGCATAACATCCCTAACGGAAAAATAAATATCACTTATACTAAAGATACACTAATCTTTTCTAATACAGGAAAACCTTTAAAGGGTGATCCTAAAAACCTTTTCAATCGCTTTAAAAAAGAAAGTACTCTAAAAGATTCTCTTGGGTTGGGTTTAGCAATTATCAAACAAATTTGCGATGTCAATAATTGGCAACTTAATTATAGTTGTGAAAAAGAAATTCATACCATTTCTGTTATTTTTTAATCGCAGGGCGATGGCCAAAAAGATTTTAATTTACAAACCTTCAATGAGGGATTAAAAGGGATGTCTTGTATATCTCTATCACCTTTAGATTCTCTTTAGATTCTCTTTCTATATTTATGGTAACAAAACAAATAAACATCATGAGAAAATTAAGCACTCTAATAGCATTCATACTATTAAGTTTAATCTACACAACTACTTTTGCACAAGAAGAACAAGTAGCTAAAGTGGTTCAACAAGAAAGAGCTGAAATTCACTTAGATCAACTTCCTGAAGCAATTGCAAAAGCATTGGCTACAGATTATAAAGGATACTCTGTTGGAAAAGTCTTTACATCTTCAAAAAACGGACAATATATATATTCAATACAATTATTTAAAGATGGTGAAGCTATTGAAGTAGATTATAATGCTGAAGGCAAAGTAATACAATAATAAAGTAAATGTGGGTTGATTGCTTTTACTGAAACAGCTTAATATTTTATACTACAACATTAAGCTGTTTCTTTTTTTACTAAAAGAATCAATAACTTTAGAATATCTTTAGATTCTATATTTACATTTGTCATAACAAACATTAGAAACTAATAATTAAAAACAAAAATCATGAAAAAGCTAAGTTACCTATTTGTATTTACTGCATTATTTTTAATCAGTACAAATACATTCGCACAAGAAGAAACAGCAACTGAAGAAGCTGTTGAAGTTACAGAAGAAGCTGTTGAAGCAACTGAAGAAGTTGTAGATGAAGCAACTGATGCTACTGTTGAAGCTAAAAAAACTGTTGAAGCTAAAAAAGAAGATGAAGTTGAAGAAGCTGCTGAGGAAGTTGAAAATCCTGAGTAATTGTTAAAAAACAAAGCAAATTGGGTTGATTGCTTTTAATTGAAACAGCTTAATATATTTTACTACAAAATTAAGCTGTTTCTTTTTCCAAATCAACTTATCAGAATACAATAAACACTCTAAGTTTAAAAATTTCTCCCCTAAGAGAAATTGATTAAAACACGCTTTATATAGCGTGTTTTTTTTGTAACATAACTCTATCCAAACATCTCTAACTTTACTCCGAAAAAGTATATTCAATACTTTAGATTCTCTTTAGATTCTCTTCTTACGTTTGTCATAACAAAACAATTAACACTAATAATTAAAAACAAAAATTATGAAAAAGTTAAGTTACCTATTTGTATTTGCTGCATTATGTTTAATCAGTACAAATACATTCGCACAAGAAGAAACAGCAGTAGAAGAAGCTGTTGAAGCAACAGAAGTTGAAGCTACCGAAGTTGAAGCTACCGAAGAAGCAACAGAAGCCGTTGATGATAAAAAAGAAGATGAAGTTGAGGAAGCTACTGAGGAAGTTGAAAATCCTGAGTAATTGTTAAAAAATAAAGCAAATTGGGTTGATTGCTTTTACTGAAACAGCTTAATGTTTTTACTACAAAGTTAAGCTGTTTCTTTTTCCAAATCAACTTATTAAAATATAATAAACACTCTAAATTTAAACACTTCTCTCTATTTTTGAGAATACGTTCGATATTACAAAATTATTGAACAACGTTTAAAAAACACGCTTTTGTTGAGCGTGTTTTTTTTATTTTAATAATGTCTTTTATTAACTCAAAAAAACACTTAAGATTCTCTTTAGATTCTCTATTTACATTTGAATCAACAAAAAATTATTAAAAATAAAAATCATGAGAAAGCTAAGTTATTTAATTGTATTTGTGACATTAAGTTTAACAAGTACCGTATTCGCTCAAGATGTAGTTGAAGCCACTGCAGAGACTATCCAACAAGAAAAAAGTGAAATTCAAGTAGGTGAATTACCTGAAGCAATTACCAATGCTATAACTTCAGAATTTTCTAATTATACAGCAGGTAAAGCTTTTAAATCAATATTAGATGGTCAAGAAGTATATTATGTGCAATTGACTAAAGACGATACGGCTAGTATTGAAGTATTATTTAATAATGCAGGTAAAATTATAGAGCAAAAAGATTTATAACAAATTTATTATAGTGATACAAAGAATTAATTGCTATGATGAGTTGAAACAGTTTAATGTATTTCTATATTAGGCTGTTTCTTTTATATAAAAAGAAATGTTTTTAAGTTCATTAAAAGCTGGGAAAACTTGTTAATAACTTCCGTTATTAATCACCTATTAAACACGTTCAAAAGAACGTGTTTTTTTATATTTGTATGTTCTTGAAAATTCTTAAAAACAAGAAGTATAAATATGAGCGAAGAAGCAAAAAAACAAGATTATTCAGCAGATAGTATTCAGGCATTAGAAGGTATGGAGCACGTAAGAATGCGACCTTCAATGTATATTGGTGATGTTGGAGTGAGAGGATTACATCATTTGGTGTACGAGGTAGTAGATAATTCTATTGATGAAGCAATGGCAAACCATTGTGATGCTATTTCTGTAATCATAAATGAAGATAATTCAGTATCTGTAAAAGATAATGGTCGTGGAATTCCTGTAGGAATGCATAAGAAAGAAGGTGTATCTGCATTAGAAGTAGTAATGACCAAAATTGGTGCTGGAGGTAAATTTGACAAAGATTCTTATAAAGTCTCAGGTGGTTTACACGGCGTTGGTGTATCTGTTGTAAATGCCCTATCTGGACATTTAAAAGCTACGGTGTATCGCGATGGTAAAATTTGGGAGCAAGAATATGCTCAAGGAAAAGCATTATACCCTATAAAAACCGTTGGTGACACTAACGAAAGAGGGACTATGGTTACATTTATGGCAGACGATACCATATTTCAAACCGAAATAGATTTTAACTATGAAACGCTTTCTATGCGAATGCGTGAATTATCTTTCTTAAATCAAGGCGTTACTATATCAATTACCGATAAACGAAATAAAGACGATGAAGGTAATTTTATTCATGAAGACTTTTTAAGTAATGAAGGTTTAACCGAATTTGTTAAGTATTTAGATGCCACTAGAGAGCAATTAACTTCTGAGGTAATTGCAATGGAAGGTGAAAAAAACGGAATTCCTGTTGAAGTAGCAATGGTATACAACACTTCGTATACTGAAAACTTACATTCTTATGTGAATAATATCAATACCCACGAAGGTGGTACGCATCTTTCTGGATTTAGAAGAGGTCTTACTCATACCTTAAAAAAATATGCCGAAGGCTCTGGTTTATTAAAAAATTTAAAATTTGATATTGCTGGTGATGATTTCCGTGAAGGATTAACAGCTATTATTTCTGTAAAAGTAGCAGAACCTCAATTTGAAGGTCAAACCAAAACAAAATTAGGGAATCGTGAGGTTTCTTCTGCTGTAAGTCAGGCAGTTTCTGAAATGCTAACCGATTATTTGGAAGAACACCCAGATGATGCCAAAATTATTGTTCAAAAAGTAATTTTAGCTGCTCAAGCAAGACACGCTGCAAGTAAAGCACGTGAAATGGTGCAACGTAAAACAGTAATGACTGGTGGTGGTTTACCTGGTAAACTATCTGATTGTGCTTGGACAGACCCTGAAAAATGTGAAATATTCTTAGTCGAGGGTGATTCTGCAGGTGGTACAGCAAAACAAGGTAGAGAGCGTAATTTTCAAGCTATTTTGCCTTTGCGTGGTAAAATATTAAATGTTGAAAAAGCAATGCCGCATAAAGTTTTCGAAAATGAAGAGATAAAAAGTATGTTTACCGCTTTGGGTGTTACTATAGGTACAGAAGATGATAGCAAAGCTTTAAATTTAGAAAAATTACGTTATCATAAAATAGTGATTATGTGTGATGCCGATGTAGATGGTAGTCATATTGCTACATTGATTTTAACTTTCTTCTTTAGATACATGAAAGAGTTGATAGAACAAGGTTATGTATTTATTGCAGCTCCTCCATTATATTTAGTAAAAAAAGGGAAAAACAAAGAATATGCTTGGAGTGATGAAGAACGTGATGCCTTACTTAAAAAATTCGATGGAGGTACCATTCAAAGATATAAAGGTCTTGGTGAAATGAATGCAGAACAGTTGTGGGACACGACTATGAACCCTGAATTTAGAACCATGAGACTAATGACTATTGAGAATGGTACCGAAGCAGATAGAGTGTTTTCTATGCTAATGGGCGATGAAGTACCACCAAGGAGAGAGTTTATTGAGAAAAACGCAATTTATGCAAATATAGATATTTAACCATCAACTAATATAAAAATTAATACAATGAAAGTAACAGTAGTAGGTGCAGGAGCAGTAGGTGCAAGTTGTGCAGAATACATAGCCATTAAAAATTTCGCTTCTGAAGTTGTAATTTTAGATATTAAAGAAGGTTTTGCTGAAGGTAAAGCAATGGATTTAATGCAAACCGCTTCTTTAAACGGATTTGACACTAAAATTACCGGAATAACCAACGATTATTCTAAAACAGCGAATAGTGATGTTTGTGTAATTACTTCTGGCATACCACGAAAACCAGGAATGACTCGTGAAGAATTAATTGGTATCAATGCAGGAATCGTAAAAATGGTATCTTCCAATTTATTAGAACATTCACCAAACACCATACTTATTATAGTAAGTAACCCTATGGATACGATGGCTTATTTGGTGCATAAAACTACTGGAATAGCAAAAAATAGAATTATTGGTATGGGTGGTGCTTTAGACTCTGCTCGTTTTAAATATCGTTTGGCGGAAGCTTTAGAAGCTCCAATATATGATATTAACGGCATGGTAATTGGAGGTCATTCTGACAAAGGAATGATTCCGTTAACACGTTTAGCAACAAGAAATAGTGTTCCTGTAACTGAATTTTTATCTGAAGATCGTTTAGAAAAAGTAGCCGCAGATACTAAAGTTGGTGGTGCAACACTAACAGGTTTATTAGGTACTTCTGCTTGGTATGCACCTGGTGCTGCAGTTTCTGGTATGGTTCAAGCTATTGCCTGCGATACGCATAAAATGTTTCCTGTCTCGACCTTATTAGAAGGTGAATATGATTTGACTGACATTTCTATTGGTGTACCTGTAATTTTAGGTAAAAACGGTATTGAAAGAATTGTAAAAATAAAGCTAACAGATGCAGAAAAATCAAAAATGCAAGAAAGTGCAGCTGCAGTTAAAAAAACAAACGGATTATTAGAACTTTAAATCAATCTTAAAAAAAGAACTATGAAAAAAATTATTTTAGTATTACTAGTAACTATGAGCGTAAGTCTTTTTGCTCAAAAAGAAATTAAAGAAGGTGTTATTTCTACAAAAGTAACCATGAGTAGTGATAATGAACAAATGAAAGCAGCGTTTGCCATGCTAGGAGACTTATCTACGATAACCTATTTTAAAGGAAATAAGGGAAGAACAGAAATGGATAACCCCATGGCTGGTAAAACCACTTCTATTATTAATAATGACACTAAAGAAACTCTTACTTTAATGGATAACCCTATGATGGGTAAAAAATATATTAAACAAAGTCTTAAAAAATCTGAAGAAGAATTAAAAGAAATAACAGTTACTCCAAATGGAGAAACTAAAACTGTAGCCGGGTATGAATGTAAAGGGTATGATGTTGTTACTAAACAACAAGGTGTAGAATTGAAAATAAAAATGTTTGTTACTGATAAAATTGTAGCTCAAGAACAATATAGTGCTGCATTGGGAGGTAAAATAAAAGGATTTCCTTTATATATGAATATCAGTATGAATCAAAATGGAATGGATATGGACACTATTATGGAAGTTACTGAAATTAAAAGTGAAAGTGTAGATGATAGTAAATTTGATATGACTGTTCCAGAAGGTTATGAAAAATTAGAAATGCCAAATGCAAAATAAGTACATTAAATAATATTAAAAAAAGTCCTGAATGATTAATCACTCAGGACTTTTTTCTTACCTGATATTACCCTTTTAACCAAGCTTTTTTTAATGCTACTTGCTTATCAGTTATTCCTGCTTTAGATTTTAAATTTTTGCCTTTAGTATAAGATTGTGTAAGCGTTGTTTTGATAACAACTTCCTGTCCGTTTCTATCTAATACTACTTCAATTTCTTTTCCAGGTTTCCAAGAAAAAGCCTGTCCAATTATTTGATTTGCATTTTGTATGGTTAAAACAGTTCCATCAATACTTTTAATAACATCATTTGCTTGTACACCTTGCTCATTCCAAAAGCTATTTTCGGTAACTAAATTATTAAAAAAGATAGTTCCTTTTTCTTGGTCACCTCTAATAATTAAAGCACCAGCATTTTGCATGTAGTTAGTTTCAACGTTACTTTCAGCAACTTCTAACCCTACTTTTGCAAAAAAAACATTATAATTTATGGGTGTAGTACCCACTACATGTGTAGTTAAAAACTCACCTACAGAAGGATATGTCATGGCAGTAATTTCTTCAATTAATTTATCATCTTCAAAAGGTTTGTTTTTTCCATATTTTAAAGATAATTCTTTCATTAAAGATAATATACCCCTTGTACCATTACTCTCTTCACGCATTAAAATATCAATACACATTCCTATCAAAGCACCTTTTTGATAAACATTTAAATAATTATTAGCATAAGGTTTTTCTAAAATATTTTCACTCATTTTAGTAAAGCTCATGGTATCATCTAAACTAGAAGCTGCCTGAATTTTACCTAGTATTTTTGTATAAAACTCATTTTCAGAAACCAAACCTTGATTTATTTGAAATAAGTTAGCAAAATATTCTGTTACCCCTTCATACATCCATAAATGTTTAGAAAATGTAGGTTTATTATAATCAAAATAATGAACATCTTCTGAATGTACACTTAAAGGTGTTACAATATGAAAAAACTCATGAGAAACAACATCAACCATACTCTTGTCTAATGCTTCTTCTGGCATTGCTTCAGGTAAAACTACAACGGTAGATGTATGGTGCTCTAAAGCTCCATAACCTTTAGGAGATTTTTCTCCTTGTTCAGCTAAATACAGAAAAATATCATATCTAGTAGTAGAATTTATATCGCCTAAATAAGCTTTTTGAGCTAACATCATTTTATGCATAGTCTCTTTAATTTTTTTAGCATTATGTATTTTATTTGGAGAATAAACACTCAATACAATTTTTATATCTCCAACCTGAAACTCTTCTACATCTAATTTACCATACATCATTGGGTTGTCAGTAATGTCAAAATATCTTGTTGCTAAATAACTGGTGGTAGTTTTTGATCCGTCTTCACTAGTTGTAGTACCTGTACTTTTTAATGCTGAAGAGCGTATAAAAGATGAAGGTGCTGTTACGTCTAATTTATATTGATTGTTCTTAAGTGAATCAAAATATCCAATAAATCCATGAAGGTTCAAGACATAATTAGCCGGCTCAATATTTGTGCCTGAAGGAGAAAAAGGTACTTCTTTACCTATTCCACCAGTAACTTCAACATCAAAGGTGTCATTAACATTATATTCTATTTTATCTAAATTACTGGCATTAGTAATTGTCCAAGTATTTGTGTCTGTTTTTGTAACAGTTAATACATTACCTTTATAATCATAGGCTTTAAAATCATCAACATACTTTCCAAAATTACTTATAGCATATGTGCCTGGAATTACTTTTGGTAATCTATAGGTAACTGTTTCTGCAGTAAACCTTCCGGGGTTAATAGTAACGGGTACTTTATCATCTTTTACTTGAGTTAAATCTATAGCAGTACTTATAGGTATTTGTGTTGCTAAATCATTAGTTGTTGTTTTTGTTGTGCTACAGCTCACCAATACTAGGGCTGTAAATAGTGTAATTATTACTTTTCTCATTCGTTTAATTTTAGTTGTATAGTTTACAAGACGTACAAAATTTAATTTTGTAACATCATTAATTAATCTTTTATTCTAGAAGGTGTGTCAACACCTCTTATAATACTCTCTGTACCTTTAGCAATGGCTTTAATCGTTTCAGTAATTGTGGTCACATTTAATGTTTCAGCTTCATCAGATACTTTATGATAATGTTTGTCATTATCTAATGGCCCAGTAGAAAATGTATGAGCTGGTATTCCTAATTTTGCCATGGAAGCATTGTCAGATCTGAAAAACAAATTATAACCTGTATAAGGGTCAGGGTATAATTTATAGGCTGTACCTTCTAAATTTTTCTGGATAATCTTTCCAAAATCAGAACGGTCAAAACCAGTCAACCATGCAGTTTTTGATCCGAATTTAGATTCCTTCCCAATCATTTCAATATTGATACCTGCAACATAGTTAGAGGCATCAATTTGTGTTCCGAAATAGGTTGAACCTAACATGCCTGCTTCTTCACCTGTAAAGGTTACAAATACAATAGTTCGCTCATTAGTTCCTTTTGCTTTAAAGTATTCAGCTAACGCCAATACCGCAGAAACACCGGAAGCATCATCATCAGCACCATTATAAATTTTATCGCTTCCGCTACTTTTCAATCCTAAATGATCATAATGTGCAGAAACGACAACATATTCATCTTTTTTACTACGACCTTCTAAAACACCTATAATATTAAATAAATCCATTTCGTCTTATTGAAAATTCTGACGAAATGAAGTCAAGTCTTTAAACTTCCCCAAACCAATTCTCTCAAATTCAGATTCTATGTATTGTGCTGCTTTTTCAATACCTGGCGTTCCAATTTTTCTACCTTCCATAGCATCATCAGACAATGTATAGAGGTGTTTTTTTACAGTAAGGCTGTCAATAGTTACTTCTACAGCTGATGGCGGAATTACGGGTTCATGTTGACTATAACTTGCAGTTACAATTAATAAGCTTAAGATCAATACTAGTTTTGTTTTCATTATTTTAGTTTATTAAGATTCGACAAATATACTATTTTATGACAATCCAGAAATCGTGCCATTTTCATCAATACTCATGTTTTCAGAGGCTGGTGTTGCTGGCAAACCTGGCATACGCATCATTTTACCTAAAATAGGAATTAAAAACTGAGCACCCGCAGCAATTTCTATCTCACGTACAGTTACTCTAAACCCTGTTGGTCTACCAATTAACTTTTCATTATCAGAAAAAGATTTTTGTGTTTTTGCCATACAGATGGCAAAGTCATTAAAGCCTAGTCGATCAATTCTTCG
>JAJRPL010000043.1 GCA_024280815.1 Bacteroidota bacterium | reverse complement strand
TTTTAGCTCACCAGCATTAACAGCCAGAACTTCTTTGATTTCGATAGTAGCTTCAGGCTCTAAAGATAATTTATCTAATGAAAGAATATCACCCTCTTGAACTTTATACTGCTTACCACCATTTTTAATAATTGCGTACATCTATGGTCCTTAAATATTTTTAGGTTGTATTTCTACAAAAGTTCGGAATTATACCCATTCAAGCTTTAAGTTATGTTTAATTGTTGTTATTCCTTGCAGAAAAATTAAATCAAACTATTATTTCATTTGATTTTATCAAAATATACTTATTGAAATAGAAAAAATATGTTACTTTATATATGATATATGCAGAACATTCTTATTGTGAACTTAGCTAAAAGTAGTGAAGGCAAATCAACAACAATAGCAAACTTGATAATAACCCGCAAACGAGTTAACTTTTTGATACAGCTTAGCTGTATCAAAAAGCTTCATTAATTTAAAAATTAATGAGAATCAATCACTTCAGAAACACTAAACAATGTATCTAAAATTTTATAAACAGCAAAAACTACCCCTATTGATCCTACAACTACAAGTATCTCAGACAAATGAGGATTAAAATAGATAAGACTTTTAACACGTTCATACTCTCCATACTTCTCAAACCCTGTACCAAATCTATCACTCATAGGATAAGCATTACCCCCATAAACAAAAATATATCTTCCAATATAGGTACCAATCACAGCTGAAACAGCCCCCATTATAATCCATAATTTATTTGAATGCTTTTTAAATTCCAATAAAAATGGAAAACCAATCGCTAAAAAAAGATAAAAATAAAAATAAAATTTAAACTCTCCAAACAACATAATAGCACCCCATTTTTTGTCAATAAAGAGATATGCTATTGCTTCGTATGTTGCAAGCATTGCAATTGTATATAAGGCACTTATACGTAAAAATTGAATTAAAGTATCAAACTGCTCTTTTAGCTTTTCTTTATATACCAGCATGGAATATAAAAGCATAATTGCTATTGCTGCTACAAATGCAGATACTATAAAATAGAATGTAAGCAATGGATACGTAGTCCACAAATGTCTAGCAGTATTCATATCAAAAAGTTTTGCCTGAATATAATATTCAATAAAGTCAATTACAATACTCAAAACTAAAACTGCAACTGCAATCTTTTTAGCCCAAGTTTTATTTTTTGTAATCAGTAAATAAATCTCAAAAAGTACAAAAGGTATATAGACAGCATACAAAGGTAGCATCAGCCACATACCTGCACCATAACTTGGTGTTAAAAACATCCATTGCATATGTAATATATTTAAATCTGCTGCGATTGTAAAAAGTCCCCCAAAAACCATTGCAAGTCCAAATGTCATAAAACCGGCTGCAGTTTTTTTGATTATTTCAACATTAAACAATTCAGCAAGTGCTACAAAAAAGATAATGGCACTTCCACTATAAATCATGTACATACAATTTACGATATAAAGCGACCATGGCGCTTCTCTTTTCACCTCACCACCTGCACCAAAAATCGCTTCTTTCATGGCTTCTGCCACCTCTTTGCTTCCTGGATGCAATCCTGCATCATAGGCATTTGCAGCAAGTAAAAAGTATCTCTCGTTAAAAACTTCATAGACACCGTAAAAACCTAATACTAAAAATATATAAGAAAAGAGCATCGTTTTGTTAAAAAACAACTCTTTGATTGAAACTTTATTGATTTCAATGCCTGCTATTACATACTTTCCCATTGTGAACTCCTTTTTGCTTTTGCTTTTTCAATAAGTGGTTTAAATGTTTCCCAAGTATAAATTGTCGTATTATGTGCAATTGAGTTTTCTGCAAAATGCTCATTATTTTCAGGAAAAAGATAGAAAAGTTTCGGCACTGTTCCCTCACTCTCTTTTAATACAAAAAATTTGCGAGTTTTTAACAGTTGCACCAATTCTCCATTTTCATCATCAAGATTTCCAAAAAGTCTTACTTTAGTAGGACAAGTTGCTTGGCATGCTGTAGTGGTTTTTCCTTGTGATATTCGAGTATCATAACAAAATGTACACTTATCTACGGCCGCTGCTTTATCATCAACAAATCTTGCATCATATGGACATGCTTCCATACATCCTTTACATAAAATACACTTTTTTTTATCTACCATAACCAAACCACCTTCTGCAAAATGACTAGCTCCAGTAGGGCAAACATCAACACAAGGTGCATCCAGACAGTGGTTACATTGAGAGGGATAAAAATTTGAAAAAGGTTTACCAAAAATAGTCTTTTCTGTCATACCTACCCAAATCCTTTGTTTATCTGCTCCTAGTTGAACACCATTCTCTTCTTTACATGCAACTTCACATGCCCTACAATTTATACAGTTTTGATAGTCTAATGCCATTGCAAAATTCATTTTACACCTTCCTTACATCTACAATTGTTTCATGCATGGCTGCACTACCAAAAACAGGCTCAATAATATCTTCTATAATCATATTATCACTTGCCCCATTTCGATAAGCAAAAGTCATGCCTGTACTTTCAGACCCAAATCCATGCACAAAAAATACAACTCCAGGAATAATTTTCATAGTTGGATATGCTTTAATTTTGATTTTACCAATATTACTTTCTACTTCAACAATATCACCAAAAGAGATGCCTTTCTTCTTAGCCTCTTCTTCATTAATCCAAAGATAATTTTCTCGCATAAGATCCAATAACATTGCATTATTTTGTGTAGAATTTTGTGTAAATTGTGCATGGCGACCTGTAACAAATTTAAATTTTCCTTCTGGTATTTCAACCAAATAGTCATCTCTCCAGGTAGGCATAGTATCTACCCCTTTTCTGCTCATAAAAGGCAACACACATTCTACTTTTCCTGATGGCGTTTTAAATTTTTTCTTAAGAGCTGCTATCTCTTTTTCATTAACACATGCATCCTGATATTCACCCGCAGCCTCTTTTCCTTTATTAACACTATAGTATCTCTTATCGTCAGGATAATATTCATATTCATTTTCAGATATTTTTTTAAAATATTTATCCATTTCTGGGTAATATACACCTTTCTTTTTTAATACATCATAAGCTTCTTTACCATGTCCACTAACAACTAAATGCTCATTAATTTCCGCTTGTGATTTATTAAAAGCATCTACAAGATCAAATCCATCTTCAAAATAAACTGCTTTTTCACCTCTATCTTTAATCTCGTCTTGTACATCTTCATCATATTTTTTAGTAATTTCAAAGAGCGGTTTAGAAATTTTTTTCGTTAATCCTTTCATTATTTCCATTACAGGTTTAGACTCATATAGAGGGTCAATAACCTTATTCCTTAAAACAATCGAAGGTTGAGTACCACCAAAGGATTTAACAGGGTCCTCTCTCTCTAAATAGCTACACTCTGGTAAAACAACATCTGACATCATAACCGTATCACTCGGCATTGTATCGATTGCCACTACCAAATCCATCTTTTCAAACATTTTTTTTGTTTTTGCAACATTTGGTACACTTAACATTGGATTGTGTTTATATATAAACATTCCTCTAATCGGGTAAGGTGTTCTCTCTTCAACAATCATATTCCTAAATCCAATCCAAGTGCCACTTGAACCAACAATCGCAGCCTCTTTTTTATCTATTCTTGATTTAGAATTTGCATACATTGGAGCATTTACTTCATGCTTCCCTAAAGGTACCTTTTTACCAAAAATAATACCACCTTTTACATCAATACCACCACCAAGAGCGCTAAATATAGCTTGAGCTCGTCTGAGTTGAAAATCATGTCTAGTCCAAGCTGTTCTTCTGCCTTGATAATAAATAGCTCTTGGAGCCGCTGCCATAAAATCTCTAGCGATTTTACGAATTGTATTAGCTTTAATACCTGTGATTTTTTCTGCCCATTCAGGAGTATACTCATTTTCCAAAATATGTTTTCTATACTCTTTAAAGCCATTCATATTCTCTTTTACAAACTGTTTGTTATATAGTACTTCATCTAAAACGACATAAGTAAGCGCTAAAACAAATGCCAAATCTGTTCCTACTTGTATAGGAAGCCATTCATCTGCCTGTACTGCCGTATTGGTATATCTAGGATCGACAGCAATGAGGGTTGCACCCCTTCCTCTAGTTCTTTTAAAAAGGTTCATTGTATCAGGAGTAACAATTGCTTCAGCTCTGTTAGCCCCTGCCATAATGACATAAGCTGCATTTTCCAAATCTGCTTGTCCATATCCACCGATAGTTAAAGCATAGCCAGAGACAGTAGTTTTTAAACATATAGATACGTGATTAAGAAAATTGCTTGAGCCAAACTTGTCTGACATAAAATTTTTATAAGTAGGCTCAGCCATACCCTCACCGGAACAATAACTTATCGTAGAACGATTATCTTTTTCTTCATTGAGAATTGTTTTAAGCCCTTTAAATTTATCTGTTCCATTTAATATAGCTTCATAAGCTTCATCCCATGTAACTCTTTTAAATTTCCCCTCTCCTTTTTCTCCAACTCTAATAAGCGGATACTTTAATCTATCTGGATCATAAAGGGCATGAATACCTGCTGCCCCTCTAGGACAAAGCATATTTTTAGATTTTGGAAAATAAGGATTGGGATCTAATTTTTTCACAACACCATTTTCAATTTTAGCAATAGCAGCACATTTATTTACACACATCCCACAAAGTGTCGGTATTGTTGTAAATGTGAATTTCTCTTTTTCTTTTATGTCAGTTCCTGCAAGGATGTTGCTTACACCAACGCTCATGCCACCAATGACCGTCAGAGCAACACTTCCCTGAAGAAACTTTCTTCTTGAAATTTCCACTTCCATAACTTTTTTCTCCATTATTTATTTTAATACTTAAA
>JAJRPL010000042.1 GCA_024280815.1 Bacteroidota bacterium | reverse complement strand
TACAGAGTGAGACCTACAAAGCAAGAGATAGAGATTTTAAGAATTTTCAAGAAAAACAAGCCGTCATAGCCGTTCAGATACAACAAAACAGAGTAGCCAATAAATTACCTAGCGGCAATTTATTGGCTATCTTCGACCGTTATCCGCTCACTGCGTGACCGGATAACGGGGGCGCGGGTTGAACACCCGCTAGTCATCTGTCGCACAGCGCCAGATAACAAGCGGGAGGAATGAACAACAACATCAGAAAATAAATTTTCAGATGTCGCCGTCATTCACCCGCGCCCCCGTTAGATGATAGTCACAAAAAAATTCAACTTTATCAGATATCTATTGTTTTTTAGATAAAATGAGTAAAAATAAATATAGAGAGTTTTAATATGAGAGTTGTAGAAACCGAAAAATCAATAAGACAAATTGTAAGAAGTGCTGTTGAAGCATATGCTAGTGGATTTGAAGCAAGACACCTTGGGGAAGTAAATAATCCTAACGGTGTAATAAATATGAAAATTCATAATGTTTTTATTGCGGCACTTGGCGAAGAAATAAAATACTATACCTCTTTAGTTCGTTCACTTGATAGCTCAATGGGGTATATGCTTGAAACTATGGCAATTAATATTGCAAAATTATTTTATGAAGTTACTAAAAGTGTAGAAGGAGAATTATATCCAGAACAAACTGCTAAGATAGCTGAATTATTAGAAGGGTATAAAAATAGTAAAAATGACTTAAAACCACTCTTATCTCATTATGATGAAATAAAACAGATAACTTCTAAAACGGAAGTTCTAAAAAAAGTACATGTTAGCGATTATTATTTATATGATAAACAAACTAATACACACCATTTAATAGAATTAAAAATTGGTGGAGATTTAGATAATAAAAAAGCAAGAAGTGAAAAAGAAGCAATTTTTGAACAATATGCAATTCTTTCAAATTCATTAGGAAAAGATGCAAGTATAAAATGTCATTTTGCTACAGCATATAATAGATTTGGAGAAGATAAAGAGTGGAAACAGACGAGAGTTTTACAATTTTTTGCAAAGGAAGAGCTTTTAATAGGGAAAGATTTTTGGAATTTAGTATGCTGTAGCAATAAAGGTTATGAGATTGTGATAGATGAATATAAAAAATCTGCATATTTGATTAATGATGCACTAAACAATATTAAACAAGAATATTTAGGTTAAACCAAATGACAGCACCCACAAACTACCTAAGCAATGATAAAGTATTGGATAACAGATTATTACCTATTTTGAAATGGGCTGGAGGAAAAGAGCAAGAACTAAAATATATTCATCCTGCAATGCCAAAACAATTTACTAATTATTATGAGCCATTTATTGGTGGTGGAGCAGTATATTTTTCTATAAATGCTAATAAACTATTTATCAATGATAAATCTCATGAACTTATTGATTTATATAATACTATTAAAAAAGAAGATAAGTTATTTTTTAGTATTATGAATGAAATAATTTACAATTGGGAATTATTGGAAAAAATTGTAAATCATAATGCTCAAGAATTTATTAACTGCTATATTGATTTTTCAGAGAATAAAACTACGGAACTAGATATTAAAAACTGGATAGTAGAATTTGTTTTTAAACACTCTGAGGAATTCAATGGTATGCTAGAATCTAATTTTAATATAAATCTTGAAAATTTCATTAAAGAGTTAAATAAAAACCTTGTTAGTAAAACAAAAAGAATGAAAAAAATAGAACTTGAAAAAGGTAAGCTTCCGAACAAAGATATTCTTGACAACATAGAATCTGCTTTTAAAAGTGCATTTTATATGCACTTTAGGCATCTTTATAATCACATTAAAAAATACAATATTGAAAAATCAAAGGAAGTTGCAATTTTCTTTTTTATTAGAAATTTTGCTTATAGTGGAATGTTTAGATATAACAAAAGTGGTCATTTTAATGTACCATATGGGGGAATAGGATATAACAGAAAAAATTTAACTAAAAAACTTAAATATTTGCAGTCTAAACCACTAATAAAACATTTAGAAAAAACAAATATTGATAATTTAGATTTTGAAGATTTTTTCAAGAAGAACAAACCTAATAAAGATGATTTTATTTTTCTAGATCCGCCATATGATAGTGAATTTAGTACTTATGCACAAAATGAGTTTACTAGAGATGATCAATCAAGATTAGCTCATTATTTGATAAATAATTGTGAGGCTAAATGGATGATGATAATTAAAAATACTGATTTTATATTTAGTTTATATGATAAGCCAAATATAAATATTAGCACATTTGATAAAAAGTATATGGTAAGTTTTCAAAATAGGAATGATAGAAATGCTCAGCATTTGTTGATTAGAAATTACGAGGATTAAATAATGGCAAGAATTAGTGAAAAAGATTTAATATTACCTGCATTATTTGTTATTCAAAATACTGAAAATGAAGAAATTAAGACTTCAGAACTAATAAAAAAGTTAGAAGAATTAATTGAAATAAACGAAGAAGACAAAGGTATCATTCAAGGTAGAAAGGACTCATATTTTAGTCAAAAAGTAAGAAATTTAAAATCTCACAACACATTAGTTAAAAAATGTTATGCTACTTATAACAATGGTAAATTTAAAATAACGGAAGAAGGCAAAAATTACTTATCTGAAAGTCAAGAAAAATTAAAGCTTATTGTAGCTGAAGAAAAGTTTTTACAACAAAATTCTTTGATAATAACTGACTATTTTTCAGAATTTAATAAAAGTATTGAAAACATTCAAGAGTTAACAGAAATATCAATAACTAATACTACCTTACAGCCTCACTATTTCAACATGTTATATTCATCAGTTATTACAAGCTTAGAAACATACTTATCAGATGCATTAAAATTTAATCTTGCAAATAATGAAGAATTTTTAATAAAATTTGTTGAAACTTTTCAAGACTTTAAAAATGTAAAATGT
>JAJRPL010000041.1 GCA_024280815.1 Bacteroidota bacterium | reverse complement strand
CTTAGAGAGTCTTTTAAACGTTTTTTGCAATAGAGAATCTCCTTTCCCTAACATATCGTGAAATTGTTTTGGGAATTGTTTGGTACTTACTGGCCAAAATCTTGAACCAACACCACCTGCCATAATTACTGCGTAATAATTGTTTTTCATAGTTTTTTTTATCTGTTACATCCCTACGGTATTTAATGAAAATATAATTCACATTTCAACAACCCTCAAGAGGATAACTTTAATTTATTAATTCTACCTCTACATTTTGATGAAATAAATACCTTTTTTTAGTTTTAATTTCTACACATTCATATCGAGTGCGTCTTTTTTTTCCTCGTTCAAAAATACGCTTATTATGAATGAACCTTCCTTTTATAGGTAGCTCAAAGATATAACTATTTCCGTTTTTCTCATCATATTGTTTTAAAGCCAATGACAAATGCACATCGGCGTCAGTACTTGCCTTTGGGTTCTTTAAATAACGTGCTAAATAAGGTAATATTTCTTTAGGATAAATTTCAGGATTGACAAATGGTAGCATTAAATGCTGAAAATTTAACTTCCACTCTATTCCATGTGGCTTTACGCGACCCTTTTCTTTATGAGTTTTCAAATGAGCCATTTCATGGATTAATGTCAATAAAAAACGATAGTGATTCAAATCGTTATTTATAGTAATTTGATATTGACTTGAAGGTAACTTCCTAAAATCACCATGTTTTGTTTTTCGGTTGTTTACAATTTTAAGTTTACAAGGATACTGTTTAAGTAAATCAATCACTTGTTCAATGGATGCTAAAGGAATGTATTTTTCTAGAATTAAATTCATTTATTTCTATAATCGATATCCGCAAAGATAAGATACAGCATTGAATAAATGAATTAATTTTAAAAGTAGTAACAAATGTTACATCATTTTAATACTAAAAACTTTTCTTTTGCTATTCATTATAAACTTAAAAAAAAATTATGAAAAAAATTGTAACCTTATTTACACTAAGTATTATTTTATCATTAACTGCTTGTAGTAGTGATGATGATGCACAGAAACCAGAAGAAGCACGTTTTAAAAAAGAACTTGTTGGTGATGAGAAAATGGAAATTTTAATAGATACCAAAACAGGTCTAACTTGGGTAAATGACACACGTGGTTGTATCGCTGGTGTTGTTGTACCTGAAGGTCAAAGTGAAGAATTAGTATTTGCTGGTAAAGATGATTGGCGTACACCTACTTCGGCTGAACAAGTTGAACTAATAAAAGCCATTGTTGAACATAAGATAAAATTAAATTACATCAACACAAGTTGTGTTCTAATGTCATCTAGTGATGCTGTATGGGTTTTTACTGAAAATTCAGATGACCCTGGACAAACTACTACTACCCAACCAGGAAATGCTGGTTTAAGAAGTGTTAGAAAGACAAACTAAGATAAAAGTTTTAATAATAAAAAGGAGCTGTGCTAAATAATTTAGTACAGCTTTTTTTTTACGGCGTGCTAGATGAAACTTGTAATACTTTCCCGTTGTATAACTGATTACCTGTCAAGGCAAAATTGGCAATATATTTTGCCATTTCAACTGCAGTAGTTGGAGCTTTGTAATCAGGAAAAGCCTCTGCTAACATTTCAGTTTGAACAGCACCTAAAGCTAAGGTATTAAACGCAACTCTTTTTTCTTTATATTCTTCGGCTAACAATTCAAATAAGGTAATTACTGCTCCTTTAGAAGAACTATAGGCTGCCAAACCAGGAAACTTCATACTCCCTTGAATACCGCCCATACTACTAATAGCGACAACATGACTTCCTTTTTTCAAATAAGGGACTAGTATTTTTGTAAGCTCAGCAACTGCAAAAACATTTACCTTGTAGACTTCTAAAAAATCACTAGTTGAAGTTTCAGTAAAAGGTTTATTTACCAGTTTTCCTGCATTATGAATTAGTATATCTACTTCTTTCCAATGGGTTGAAACAAATTCAGAAACTTTTTTTAAATCACCTGTATTACCTATATCTGTAGCAATTGCATTTAAGTTTTTTAACTTTAGTTTTGTCAAGGGCTCTATATTTCTAGATAATGCCAATACTTGATGACCTTGTGCTGCTAAGCGTTGTACCAATTCAAACCCGATTCCTCTACTCGCTCCTGTAACTATGATATTTTTATTCATTATAATCTAAAGATTTTTTAATCTGCTGCCATTTTTCTTGTAAAATAGTATTTGCAATAAATTCATCCTGTTCATTTGCAATCTTTTCAGTGTATTCAATTCTATCCTTCAACATAGGATGATTACTTAAATAAGTAGGGACGTCAATACCAGTCTCTTTTTCTAAAATTTCAAATAATTGTGGCATTCCGTGTAAATCTACATTACTTTCTCTCATAATGTCTAGTCCGAAAAGATCTGCTTCTTTTTCTAAATCTCGTGTATAAGATAGCTGACTAAACATATGAGCATTATCCATCAAAACCGCCGTTGCTCCATTAATATCCCCAAATAAAACAGACACAAAAATAACTCCAGAGAAATTTCTTGCTATATTTTTAAGCACATGTCTATTTTCTATATGAGAAACCTCATGGCCAATTAAAGCTGCTAATTGAGCTTCCGTTTCAATTTTCTCTAATAATGATGAAAAGACTATTATTTTACCTCCAGATAGTGCAAAAGCATTCATATCATCACTTTGCACAACATATAGTTTTAACGGAAATGTACTTTCTATGGTCATTTCATTAGCAAACTCTTGCAACCTTTTTGTAGCTTTTTCGTTTATTTCTAGTTCTGTTGACATTACTCTCAAAACATAATCGCCAAAATCAATAACATTTTTTTCTGTTAATGTTGTTGCAAAACCTGTAGCTACAGCTGGTATAATATAAAAATAGGTTGCAATCCCTACTGATACTAATGTTAACAATAAAAAGACTAATGAACGTTTTTTAGATTTATGCAACATCACATCTAAAGCATTATTTAGATTTTTTTGGTCGCTATTATTTATATACTCAATAAACTTCTCATCAGCACTTTCAATTCTCTGAAATGGAAATGTATCTCCGTAAGTAAAAGAAATAAAATCTTTAGTATAAATTCCTGACTTTTTAATAGTAGAGATTTCCCAAGAAACAACTACAGGCATATTATTTTCATTGGTATATGAAATCATAAAGACTAAAGCATTTACACTCAATGTAGCCTTATGACTTCTTGAAGATTTTCCGTCAAAATAATTAACTTCAAAAGGCATATTTATAATAAATCTATATCAAAGAAATCTAAAGCATCATCTCCAGCGGCATCATCATAATCATCATAAGCTACTTGTTGAATTGAATCAGCATCAAATTCTCCGTCAATTTCTAAAAATCGAAAGAAAAATTTTAATGTTCTAACAGCTACCCAGGGCGTTGCAATACCTAGCGTAAATAAAATCAATAAGAAGTTTACTACGACTAGTTCAAAAACATCTCCAGCTTCAACTTTTAATTTGAAATTTATGGTTTTACCGTCTTGAGTAATGGTTGTGTTCTCAGCATAAAATTTCCATAAATTTTTGTAATACCAAAAAGAATAAATACCTAATGTAGGGTATATTAATAAAATCATTTTTAAATTAATCCAAAACAAACCACCACCATCACCTTTAAAATCAAAAGATAAATTGCCAAAACGTAAATGGCTAAAAATATATTTCCGTAAATCTACCTGAAACCAAGCCCCATAAATACCTATGGTAATTAAGGTCAATAAAATACCTTTTATATACAGCCAGAAAAATTCAGCTCTATCACCTAAATATTTAAAATGAATACCTTTCCAAGAACTTCTAGAAGATCTATACCTTACCGCTCCATGTATTGCAAAAGGGATTACCAATAATAAAAACAAATAAAATAAACCAATTGCAGAAAACATAAGCACCTGATGTTGCGTTTGCAGGGCATAGAATAGAAATCCGTATACTAAAATAAGAATTACATATACTTTTATAAAACCTCTAAACACTTCTTTACCTGTACCATTGAATGAGAACCTAGAGTCATCTAATGCTGTAGATTGATAATGGTATTTTAAAATTTCAACTTTTGCCCAAGGGTAATACAAACCCAATGTAAGAATGGTTAGAATAATATTTTTAAAATAAATAATTGCAAACTCAACACCTTTACCTACATACTTAATAGACAGGTTCTGTTTTGTTTTTGTAATAATATCCATATTAGTATTTATTTTTGTTTACTTTTATATTCCAAATATAGTATAAATACTAACCTTAACCATAAACCATGAAAAAATTCATATTAATTTTTAGCCTACTTTTCAGCAGTATCCTTTTTTCACAAAGTACTTATATTCATTGTGGAAAATTAATTGACACCCAAAATGGGAAAGTTTTAAAAGAAATGACAATTATTGTAACCGATACAAAAATAACTGCTGTTAAAAAAGGATATCTTCAAACCAACTCAAGCAAGGATAAAATCATCGATTTAAAAAACAAAACGGTACTCCCAGGATTGATTGATATGCATGTACATATTGAAAGTGAATATACAGCACAAAGTTATACCAATAGATTTAGATTAGCCGATGCTGATGTTGCT
>JAJRPL010000040.1 GCA_024280815.1 Bacteroidota bacterium | reverse complement strand
TAACCTCGCCTTCGTAATCCAGAAATGGTAGGCATTCTTGGGTCGTCCCAGCCATTAACATGACCTTCTTCTACCAATTGTAATAATTTACGCTTACTCATCACCGTATAGCTTAAATTACGGCGTGCAAATTCACGTTGTTTAGGTCTTAAATCTTTTCCAGAATAGACTTGGTCTAGATACCAATCGTATAATTCTCGATGACTTTTAAATTCTAATGTACAAATGGAGTGAGAAATTTGTTCAATATAATCAGACTCACCATGTGTCCAATCGTACATTGGGTAGATATTCCATTTATCACCAGTTCTATGGTGTGATTTTTTTAAAATGCGATACATAATCGGGTCACGCATATGCATATTTACATGTTGCATATCGATTTTTGCACGTAAAATATGTGAGCCTTCTTCAAAGTCACCATTTTTCATTTTCTCAAATAAAGCTAAATTTTCTTCAATTGATCTATTTCTATTTGGACTATCAACTCCAGGTTCGGTTGGAGTTCCTTTTTGTATGGCAATAGCTTCAGAGGATTGATTGTCAACATAAGCTTTGCCTTTTTTAATTAAGATGATTGCCCAGTCGTATAAGGTGTCAAAATAATCGGAAGAGTATAATTCTTTATCCCACTCAAAGCCTAACCATTGAATGTCTTTTTTAATAGCATCAACATATTCTTGTTCTTCTTTTGCAGGATTGGTATCATCAAACCTCAGATTTACTGGAGCATTGTATTTTTGACCTAATCCGAAATTCAAGCAAATTGAAGCGGCATGCCCAATGTGTAAATAGCCATTTGGTTCTGGTGGAAAACGAAAACGAAGTTTGTCTTTTGATAAGCCATTGGCTATATCTTCTTCGATAATATGTTCTAGAAAATTGAGTGATTTTTTTTCTTCAGACATTGCTTCTAAATTCAATTGAAAAGCAAAAATACGTAAAATGTATCAGTAATTACTAGTTCTGTAGTTAGTGATTTCTTACTTTTTATAACCTATTTTTGTTCTAGGTTTTTGCTTGCCTTTCTTTTCGATTAGTTCATCTAAATAATTAAAAACCAATTCGATATTTTTATTATGATTGGATAGTTTCTTTTTAATTTCTTCTATTTCTAATTTTACGCTTAAGTTATCTGTGAGTATTTCTCTCATTTTAGTAAATACTCTAATGATTTTAATGTTTACTGCAATAGCTCTTTCGCTATTAAGCACACTTGAAAGCATAGCTACTCCCTGTTCTGTAAATACATATGGAGCTATTCTTCTGCCTCCCCAACTTGAGGTCGCAAATTGCGACTTCAAGTTTTTCCATTCGTCTGGGCTTAACTGAAACATAAAATCTTTTGGAAAACGATTAATGTTTCTTTTAACTTGTTCATTTAATCGTTTTGTTTCTACTTGGTAGAGTTCTGCCAAATCATTATCGAAGATTATTTTTTGTCCTCTAACTACATAGATTTTATTAGAAATAGTTTCATTTGGAATTATTAGTTTTTTAGTCATAGCCTTGTATTTATATTCCCAAGATAGCTTTAGCAATCATAAAGTATATTAAAATACCAAAAACATCATTGGTAGTAGTAATAAATGGTCCGGTTGCAATGGCAGGGTCAATACCGCGTTTGTCTAAAAACAACGGAATAAAAGTACCAATGATGCCTGCCATTATAATTACTGCAAATAGTGAAATAGAAATGGCCATAGAAATTTTCATATTACCATGCCAAAACCATGTAAATACAAATAATAAAATTGAAAGAGCTATACCATTTACAATGGCTAATAAAAATTCTTTTAATAAACGATTACCAATACTACCTTTCAAATCGTCATTTGCCAGTCCTTGTACAATTATTGCTGATGATTGTACGCCAACATTACCAGCCATTGCAGCTATTAAAGGTGTGAAAAAGAAAAGGATTGCGTGCTTGCTTATCATTTCTTCAAAACCACCCATAATGGCAGCTGCTCCTACACCTCCAATGAGTCCTAAAAACAACCAAGGCAATCTAGCTCTAGTATGTTCAAAAATAGTATCATCAGCTTCAATGTCTTCAGTTAAACCTGCAGCCATTTGATAATCTTTCTCTACTTCCTCTTTAATTACGTCAACAATATCATCAATGGTAATTCTTCCTAGTAAATGCTCTTGATCGTCAATAACAGGAATGGCTTCTAAATCATATTTTTGCATGATTCTAGCAACTTCTTCGCCTTTCTCATTTACATTTACTGCATCAACTTTAGGGATATAAATATCAGAAATATGTGTTTTGGTAGGTGCCACTAATAAATCTTTTAAAGATAATCTACCTTTTAATTTATCGTCATTATCAACCACATAAATAGAGTGAACACGAGTAACATTTTCAGCTTGAGCTCTCATTTCTCGAACGCAACGTGTTACATTCCAATTTTCATTGACTTTCACCAATTCTTTTGCCATTAAACCACCAGCAGAATTTTCATCATAGGTTAATAGTTCAACAATGTCTTTTACATGTTCTTCATCTTCAATATGTGAAATTACACGTTCTTGACGTTCTTCAGGTAATTCAGCAACAATATCAGCGGCATCATCAGTGTCTAACTCTTCAAGTTCTTCTGCAATTTCTTTTGCTGATAATTTTTTT
>JAJRPL010000482.1 GCA_024280815.1 Bacteroidota bacterium | reverse complement strand
TAGCACGATTAGGCTCTGGTAGTGCCAGTAGAAGTATTGAAGGTGAGTTGGTAGTTTGGGGTAAACATGATGATTTTAATGAAAGTTCTGACTTATACGGAATAAAATATCCTAAAGAAATTCATAAAAATTTTAAAAATTATCACGATACAATTTTACTGGTTGATAAAGGTGAAAAGCAAGTCTCAAGTACTGTTGGTCATAACTTAATGCATAATCATCCTTTTGCCAAGCAACGTTTTGCTCAGGCAAATGAAAACTTAACAAAGCTCAATGAGGTTTTACAAAACGGAAACCTAAAAGAATTTATTAGTATAGTTGAAAGTGAAGCTTTGACTTTACATGCTATGATGATGAGTAGTCATCCGTATTTTATATTAATGAAACCCAATACTTTAGAAATTATCAATAAAATTTGGAAATTTAGAACCGACACTAATTCCAATATTTGTTTTACCTTAGATGCTGGTGCAAATGTGCATGTACTTTATCCTGAAAAGGAAAAGGAAACAATAACTAATTTTATTGTGAATGAATTAATTCAGTACTGCCAAAACAAGCAATATATTTGTGATAGAGCAGGTAAAGGAGCTAAACAAGTAAAATAATCTCAAATTAATAACGTTAGAGTTAAACAATACACAGCATTTTAAAATTATATACTATATTTGCCATAAATTGCAACCAATCAAATGAAAGGACCTTTATTTTACGCTAAAATTTTACTTTTCGGAGAGTATGGAATTATTAAAGATTCTAAAGGTTTAGCAATTCCGTATAATTTTTATCAAGGTGCTTTAAAAATTTCTCAAGATTTATCTGAAACAGCAAAAACATCTAATCAGAATTTATTGAATTTTCACAACTATCTTAATTCTATAGAGGATAAAGATATTGCTAATTTCAGATTAGATGAGTTGAAAACTGATATTGACAGAGGTATGCATTTTGATTCTAGCATTCCACAAGGATACGGTGTAGGTAGTTCAGGGGCTTTAGTTGCTGCTATTTATGATAAATATGCTGACAATAAAATTACCATACTTGAAAATTTAACAAGAGATAAATTACTTAAATTAAAAGAGATTTTTTCTGTAATGGAATCCTTTTTTCATGGTAAAAGCTCTGGTTTAGATCCTTTAAATAGTTATTTGAGTATTCCTATTTTAATCAATTCAAAAAATAATTTAGAAGCCACTGGTATTCCGTCTCAAAAAGAAGGAAAAGGTGCTGTGTTTTTATTAGATTCAGAACAAGTAGGCGAAACCGAGCCAATGGTGACTCTTTTTATGAATAAAATGAAAAATGAAGGGTTTAGAAGAATGATCAATGAAGATTTTGCCAATTATACAGATGCTTGCATTGACAATTTTTTACACGGCGATGTAAAATCGTTGTTTGGTAATGTAAAACAATTATCAAAAGTAGTGTTAGCTAATTTTAAACCAATGATACCTAAAGCATTTCATAAACTATGGCAACAAGGTATTGATACAAACGACTACTATTTAAAATTGTGCGGTTCTGGTGGTGGTGGTTATATTTTAGGATTTACTAAAGACTATGCAAAGACGCAAGAGATTCTAAAAAATTACAAGTTAGAATTGGTTTACAGATTTTAATTCCATCAGGTTATGGATTTACTAAAAACTGCCGAAAATAATACCCCTAAGAAGCCAAATCAATATCCTTTTTATTATAAATTTTTCAGCTTACTTTCTGTAGTTAGAGGTTATAATATTGCCATTATAGTATTGGCACAATATTTAGCTTCTATCTTTATTTTTTCACCAGGTCAATCCTTAAAACAAGTTTTATTAAATCTTGACTTATACTTTATTGTCTTGGCGACTATTTGTGTAATTGCCTCAGGTTATATTATCAATAATTTTTACGATGTTGATAGAGACTTAGTAAACAAACCACAAAAAACTAAAATTGACAATATCGTTTCTCAAAAAACTAAATTATACATCTACTTTGCATTAAATTTTTTGGGTGTTGCTTTTGCCTTTATAGTTTCTTGGAAAGCTGCTGTATTTTTTTCAGTCTATATTTTCCTAATATGGTTTTATTCTCATAAACTTCAACTCTATCCATTACTGAAATTATTTTCTGCTTCAATTTTAGCATTGCTACCCTTCTTTGCAATATTTGTTTACTATAAAAATTTCTCTACCATAATTTTTATGCATGCTTCATTTTTGTTCTTTATATTATTAATGAGAGAGTTAATTAAAGATTTAGAAACTATACAAGGAGATATTGTAGTAAACTATATGACACTACCCATAAAATATGGTGAAAAGTTTACCAAGATTCTTATAGGTCTTATTGTTTTTCTATGCATTCCTCCTATTTATTTTTTGCTCAAACATCCTGAAGTTGGCAAAATGAAATATTACTTCTATTTCTCTGGTATTGTACTTTTAGTATTTATGGTATTACTTCAGAAAGCAAAATCTAAAATCAACTATATGCTACTACATACTATTCTTAAATTGCTCATTTTAGCAGGAGTACTCAGCTTGGCGTTTATTGATACCTCTGTGATTTTAAAAAGATTGTTGTAATTAATTTAATACAAAAAACGCTTATCTTATAATACTATATCCTTGTAAAGGATTACATTTGCCAAAAATTTAACAATGGCAAAACAAAAATCGTCGAGAGGACGACATGCTAAAACGTCTTCTTCAGATACAAAGAACAATACAGAATCTAAAAAACCTTTCACTAAATCTAAACGGTTTCAAAAAAGTAAACCTAATCCGTACAGAAAAGATATCCGTAAAGATACACCTAAACAAAGATTAGAAGAACCTACAGAAATACGATTGAATAAATACATTTCTAATTCAGGTATTTGCT
>JAJRPL010000039.1 GCA_024280815.1 Bacteroidota bacterium | reverse complement strand
TTCATGTATTTTAAATTGTGGGTTAAAAATAGTAATTTTAATAATTGTAACTTACAACTATGAAATATAAAACTGTAATTCTTCAAGCAAGTTCAAGAAGTAATGGAGATACAAGTATGATTATTAATTGTTTAAATTCAAATAAACAATTTGATATTATTGATT
Organism: Bacteroidota bacterium; assembly: GCA_024280815.1. GTDB lineage: Bacteria > Bacteroidota > Bacteroidia > Flavobacteriales > Flavobacteriaceae > Aureibaculum. Next base: position 6,859 of record JAJRPL010000039.1, on the reverse strand, counting down.
TAAAAACTAAAAATATTGGTCATTTTGATTATGAATTCAATAATGTTAACGATGACTTTATTAATTTAATGACGAACATTATTGAAAATTACACTACTCTAGTTTTTGCTACACCTGTGTATTGGTACACTATGAGTGGTATTTTAAAAGTGTTTTTTGATCGATTCTCAGATTTATTAAAAACACACAAAGAATTAGGTAGAAAATTACGTGGTAAAAATATGGCAATGCTAAGCTGTAGTAATGCCAATGATTTAAAAGATGGGTTTACTATGCCTTTTATAGAAAGTGCAAACTATTTAGGTATGCACTACTTAGGCGATCTACATACTTGGGTTGTCAATGGCAATATACCTAGTGACGTAAAAAGAAATCTCAATAAATTTCAAATAACTATTTCTTGATTTTTTCAATAAAAATGACTAGATTCGTTTATCAGTCGCTAAACATGAATTGAAACTCATTTTAGCTTCACGTTAGGCTTAATACTACTTTCTACCTATCAAATCACTTTCGGTTCTCAATTCCTGCATTAATTCATACATTCCTATTTTCTTTGAGTTTACCCAATTTTCTTTATCATTCTGCTCATACATTTCTGTAAGTTTTTGCCAATTATCAATATAAGGCTTCCAATACGGTAGAGTTCTTGAAATCTTATCTAAATCTTCTTGTAAAATATTGCATCCTTTTACAAGTTTATAACATCTACTAAAATCGTCAGGGTCATAAGGTTTATCTCCGCTTGTTTCAATTCCTTGCAATACAGCCCACATTGTTTTAGAGCTAATCCCAACTCTACCGTTTACTATCCATTCATTTAAAGTCATTTTGTTTCGTTTTTATAATTAATATTTATAGTTTAATTCACCGTACATAAGCCTAACACCGTGTAAAATTCATATTTGCGAAAAAGCAAATCCGAAATCTTACATAATACGATAAACGAACAATAAAAATACCTAAAAATTCAAAATTAAATTTTAGATGTATATAATTAAGTATCAATAGAACCTAATACTCTTTTCATAAAGGTGTTCAATGCCTCTTTTTTAGGCATACCCTCTTTTATCATTTTATCAACTTCTAAAGCTCCGTAAAGATTAGATATCACCTCACCTAGCACATCTAATTCTTCATCTTTTAACGAAGATGCTTCTGTTAGAAACTCAAGAGTTTCTAGTGTTTCTAAGATATAATCTTGGTCGTTTTCTTCAATAAAACTGGTTAAGTGTTTAATTATTGGTAGTTTCATTTGTTTATTTTTAACATGTTCTCGACACATCTCATTTAAGGCGAGACACTCGAACTGACATTTTATATTTAAATGATGTTTTTCTAAAATTAATTAGAAGCAACTTCATCTACTAAATCTTTTAAAATTTCAAACTTATTGGTTTGTGTCTGATTTACAAATGCTCCGTCTTTAAAAGTTGCAAATGTTGGTAAATTATCAACCGTTGCTAATTTTCTAGATTCAGGAAATTTTTCGGCATCAGCATATACAAAAACCATGTTTTCATTTTCTCTGGCTAGCTTTTTAAACTTAGGCTTCATAATTCTACAATTACCACACCAAGTAGCTGCATACTGTACCACTACTATTTTGTTATCAGCAACTATCTGTTCTAAATTATCTTGATCTAATTCTATCATTCTGAGACTTGTTTTTAAATATTATGGTTGATACTGAATTCCCGTTTGCACGGGAATGACAGTATCAATTAAAACCTTAACGTAAAACGTTGAAGATTTTGTTTTTATTAATGAGAAGCTAGATATTCTGCAGTACCCTTGGCATTGGCTTGCATGGCATCTTTACCTTCTTCCCAGTTTGCAGGGCACACCTCACCTTTTTCTTGTACATGCGTATAAGCATCTATCAAACGTATATACTCATTTACATTTCTACCCAAAGGCATATCATTAATGCTTTCATGAAATACTTTTCCATCTTCATCAATTAAATAGGTTGCTCTATACGTTACATTATCACCTTCTACTTGTACCGTACCTGTTTCTTCATCATAAACTTCATTAGTAATGTCTAAAATACCTAAGATGCTTGATAAATTACGGTTACTGTCTGCTAAAATAGAATAAGTAACACCTTCAATACCACCATTATCTTTTGCAGTACTTAACCAAGCAAAATGCACTTCTGGAGTATCACAAGATGCACCAATTACAATAGTATTTCTTTTTTCAAATTCACCTATTGCAGCTTGAAAAGCATGTAATTCAGTTGGACATACAAAAGTAAAGTCTTTTGGATACCAAAATAAAACTACTTTCTTTTTATTATTTTTTGCTTCTTCTAAAACGTTTACTTTAAATGTATCGCCCATTTCATTCATTGCGTCTACACTTAAATCAGGGAATTGTTTACCTACTGCTGTTGCCATATTAACTAATTTTTAAAATTATTATTTATTTTAATACTACAAATATACCATAGATAAATCATCTTTTAATTATAAAGTTTATCCGTTTTTTTTATATTGATATAAAGTTTATTTATACTAGCGGGTTAATGATAGTTTTATGTTATTGTTAATTTTCAGTACCAATGTACATTCCTTGACTTTCTCATAAAAAAAGACTAGCTTCGTTCCTGCCCGTCAGACAGGCGGGTATCAGTCGCTAAACATGAATTAAAACTCATTTTAGCTTTAACATTGTACGTAAGCAAAAAAACACATTGAGAATTAATATGAATATTTCAGAACGATTATTTGAAACAGCAATTCAAGATTTGAATTCTGTGGAAATATTATACAATTCAAAGCAATATAATATTGCTTTGTTTCAGTTACAGCAATCAGTAGAAAAATTTGTTAAATCATTTGGAATTAAAACAGAAATTATTAAACCAAAAGATATTGCAACAAAAATCAGTCATTTACCGCACAAAGTTTTTACTCGACTTTATCAAAGTCAAATAGAAGAATTATCAAAATATAAAGGAACGCCATTATTAATTCCAGATATGGTTCCACCTCACCAAAGAGGGAAAAGCAAGGTAAAAGAGAACTTAAAAGGAATAAAAAAATTACGCTCTGAAATATTAAGTAATGCAGAACTTAATAAAAATAATTTGGTTGAAATTGATGATTTAAAAAAATTCTTTAAAAGTGCAGAAGAACTTGAAAATGAACCGACTTTTAAAGATGATAAACTTTTTGCTGATATAAAAGAAGACTTTGTCAAAACGAATGAACACTTCATTGAATATTTCAAAGGTGATGAAAACATAAAGTCAATATCAGAAGATTTGATAAAAAATAGTGATGAAATCACAAAAAATAAAGTTGAAAATCATAAACAAAATAGAATTCGGCAAAGGAAATTTGGTTACATATCTTACGTTTGGATTAATTTATCATTGATAACTTCTCCTCACGAACAACCTACTAGATATCCTTCGAATAAAAATGATGACATCCCAAATAGTTTGTATAACGAAAATCATATTTTGATTAAACACATACCTGAATTTATAGAAATGATGAGAAAGACTATAACTCGATACAATGAGGTATATGGAAAATAATAAGCCTACGTACAACAGCGTGTAAATGCAATAATGGCTTGATTTTTAACCCCAAAGATCGTTTTGTGTTTTCAAGTCCGCAAAATTTTTCAAATTTTGCCTTAATATTTCGGATTGATGGAAAAATTCAAAAAATTGTGCTATTTTTATAACCTTAAAATAAGTGCTTTATCTAACCATTACTGCACTTATACAAACGATAAACGAAATTCCTCTCATTTCGGGAAAGAAAATAATTACTTTAAGCTAACGTTTAAAAAGCAGATAAAAACTAAAAAACACAAACGCTAACAACTGATTTTCAGAGCGATACAAAACATTACTCAGAATAAAGTAGCAAACAATATGTCATTTTGAGATAAATATTAAATAGGTATTTTTATGGAATTTCGGGGATTTATATTTACAAAAGAAGAAGAAATAAGAGATTTTTTCAGCAATTATGGATACCAAATCAATAATGATAGCTCAATAAAAACAGATAGAGTTAAAAAATATTGCATAAACAATAATTGGATTCTCTCCAGTAATTATAATTACATCAAGCTATTAAACCAAAAAGAGTACATAAACCGATCTAAAAAATTTGCTAAAATATTATATTCATCAGATAGAAAATTTTTAAAATTCGACTATTTGGAGAATGGAAGAATAAAGAAGCAAATTATGTTAGTTGAAGGGGAAATAAAATACTCAAAAGGTTTAGACCAAAACTATAAATCCAAGCCCCTAGATAAGATATTTTTTGGATTAATCAAGGAACATTTTGGTCTCAATTCGGACTTTATGGAACCTAAGCCTAATCATTTTATCAATGAGAATAAGCGAGAGTTTAAAACAGGAATAATAGATATATTTTGGGCAATATATATTTTTAAAGGACTGATAATGTTGGCCATTTTCCCGATTCTTTTTGTCTTATTAATGATGGTGTTCTTTGAAACATTATTGGATGGAACTTTAAAATCAGCACCTACTGGTGTTTTTGTGCTTTTTTTATTATTTATTGCCTTTGCAATTTACCTAATTTGGGAAATTTGGACGGCTGTAAAAAATTATTTTTTAATCAAAAACCGTGTACTAAATGACGATTTAGATACTTTGCCTAACAAAGAAGTATAAAAATAATAGCCGAAATAGTAGTAAATATGAACAGTGTAGTCCGCAACAATATTAATAGTAAATTGAAAAATTCTGCTTCCGAAATCGGCTACTATTCTTATACCAACCGATAAACGAAATCCCTCAATAAGCATCCACATCTACATTAAACCGTATCAGTCTAAAATCACCAATGGACTGAAAGCTATTTTTAATTTTTTGTATAATTTGCTTTGATTGTTTTATCGGTTTGTTTTGTGGTAATTTAATCAGAATAGTTTTAATATATTGATTTCTAATTCTTGAAACTGCAGGGCTAGTAGGCCCCAACACAGCATCACCAAAAGTATTAAACAATGATTTACTCAACCAGTCAGCTCCCGAATTTACTTTTATATAATCTTTATGTTTTAAGGTGATTTTAACCATTCGCAATAAGGGCGGATATTTATATTGATGCCTTTCGTGTAATTGCTCTTTATACATGGTTGCAAAGTCAGTAGTTGTGACTTGCTGTAAGATTTGATGGTACGGATTGAATGTTTGTATCACCACTTTACCTCTTTTCTTGGCTCGCCCTGCCCTACCCGATACTTGTGTTAAAAGTTGAAAACTTTTTTCATGTGCTCTAAAATCAGGAAAATTCAACATATTATCTGCATTCAATACGCCAACTAAAGATACATTGGCAAAATCTAACCCTTTAGAAAGCATTTGTGTACCTACTAAAATATCAATTTCTTGTGCTTGAAAAGCTCCAATAATTTTTTGATAACCATACTTACCACGCGTGGTGTCTAAATCCATTCGCCCAACTTTAAAGGCTGGGAATAGTTCTTGTAGCTCTAATTCAATCTGCTCTGTACCAAAACCTTTGGTGTCTAATGCTGGACTACCGCAGGCAGCACAGGTTTTTGGCATGGTATTGTTATAACCACAATAATGACATTGCAATTCATTCCGTAATTTATGATAGGTTAAACTCACATCACAATTGGGGCATTGTGGTGAAATTCCACAAGCTTTACACTCAACTACAGGTGAATAACCTCTACGATTTTGAAATAAAATAACTTGTTCTTTTTCTTCTAAAGCTTCTTGAATTAACACTAATAATCGCTCTGAAAAATGACCTTTCATTCGTTTTTTCCGATAGCCTTCTTTGATGTCAACCAATTCAATTTCTGGTAATAATACATTTCCAAAACGCCTGTTCAATTCTACTAATCCGTATTTTTTTTGCTGTGTATTGTAATAACTTTCTAAAGATGGCGTAGCACTACCCAACAATACTTTTGCTTTATGTAAACTTGCCAATACTACAGCAGCATCTCTGGCATGATATCTTGGTGCAGGGTCAAATTGTTTGTACGAGGTTTCATGTTCTTCATCAACGATAATTAATCCCAAATCAGAAAATGGCAAAAACACTGATGATCTAGCTCCTAAAATTAATTGGGCTTTGTCAGAATTCTGTAAAATATTGTTCCACACCTCTACCCTTTCGTTTAAAGAATATTTAGAATGAAAAACGGAAATTTTATTCCCAAAATATTGCTGTAAACGCGTAATAAGTTGTGTTGTCAAAGCAATTTCTGGTACCAAATACAAAACTTGCTTGTTTTGTTTTAAAACTTTATTAATCAGTTCAACATAAATTTCAGTTTTACCAGATGATGTAATTCCGTGCAATAAAACCACCTCTTTTTTAGTGAAATTATCATTCAATTCTTGCAATGCAGTTTCCTGATATTCATTCAATTTTTTCAATGATGACGTAGCATCATCAAAATTTACTCTATCTGTTTGGATGGTGTAAATCTCAAAAATTTCTTTCTCAGCCAACGCTTTTATTACTGCTGAAGAGACTTTACTTACTTTTTTAAGTTCCTCTTGTTTTATAGGTTTTTTTGTACTTGCACTCAATGAAAAATACGATAAAACCGCATTGCGTTGTTGTGCGGCTCTACTCAGCGTATCTAATAAGCTATGGAGTTTGGCTTCATCCTCGTAAAGAGAATTCAAACGTACATACTTAACCAGTTTAGGTTTGTATTGCTCAACTATTTCCTCTTTAAGAATAATTGCTTCTTTTAATAGCAACTTGTTTAAAATGGGTAAAACACGCTTTTTATCAAGAATATCACTAATCTTCTTAATGGGTAAAATAGCCTGATGTTCTAACGCTTCAATAATTAAAAATTC
>JAJRPL010000481.1 GCA_024280815.1 Bacteroidota bacterium | reverse complement strand
TATATTTTCAACCACATTATCAACATTGCCAATCACATGCTCATTTGTAAACCTAATAACATTATAACCAAATTCTTCTAACATTAAAGTTCTTAATTCATCAGCTTCCTTTTGCTCAGAACTATTATGGTATTTACCATCAATCTCAATAATTAATTTTTTTGAAATACATATAAAATCAACAATGAATATATCTATAATATGTTGTCTCCTGAATTTAAATCCTAATTGTTTTGTTTTTAAAGACTCCCACAATACCTGCTCAGCCTGAGTAGTTAACTTTTTTCGTTCTTTTTGATGTTCTTTTAATATACTATAAGTAGATGGTCGTGCTGTTTGATACTTATAATGCACCTCTTTCACCCTCCCTTTGGGAAGGCGGGGTGGGCTCTTCATCCACATTTTTGAGCGTTGTGCAACTCCGAATCGATGCTGTTCATCAATTATAGCTAATCCTAATTTTTTAAATTGCACTTTATCTTCTAATAAGGCATGTGTACCTATTAAAATATCTAAAGAACCATCTTCTAAAGCATTATGGATAACTTTTCGTTGGTTGGTTTTTGTAGCACCTGTCAGTAATTTTACAGTAATATTTAATCCTTTTAACAAATCTACAATTGCATTATAATGTTGATTTGCTAAAATTGCGGTCGGTGCAATTAATGCAGTTTGAAATCCGTTATCAATAGCAATCAACAAACTTAATAAAGCAACAATAGTTTTTCCAGAGCCCACATCACCTTGTAATAATCTGTTCATTTGAGCTCCTGTAATCATATCCTTTCGAATTTCTTTTACCACTCTTTTTTGAGCATTGGTCAGTTCAAAAGGCAGATAGTTTTTATAGAAATTATTGAAATTATCACCAACCGTATCAAAAACATACCCTTTGATTTTTGTCTTATGGATTAAGTTTTTTCGAATTAATTGCAATTGAATAAAGAACAGTTCTTCAAACTTTAAGCGTTGCATTGCTTTAGTTAAAAGCTCTTGATTTTTTGGGAAATGGATATTAAATAAAGCCTCATTTTTTGAAATGAATTGCAAATCATTTATAATATTTTCAGAGAGTGTTTCTTGAAATTCTCCTTTGACTTCAATAAATAAATTCTGCATCATTTTAGCCATCACTCTATTGGTGATTCCTCTTTTCGATAACATCTCTGTAGAAGGATACACGGGCTGCATGACCGTTTGCAAACTCTTTTTATATTCTGTAACCAGTTCTAATTCAGGATGTGGCATACTAAACGAACCATTAAACCAGTTTACTTTCCCAAAAATAACATAAGGGGTGTTAATTTTAATTGCATCTTTAAGCCATTTTACACCTCTGAACCAGACCAGTTCCATACTACCGCTTTCATCAATAAAAGTAGCCACCAATCGACTTCCTCTTTTCTGTTTGACTGTTTTTAATTGTGTTATTTTACCTATCAATTGTACTTCTGAAGAATTTTGTTCTAACTGTTTGATGTTAAAAAATTGTGTGCGATCAATATATCTATTCGGAAAAAAATGAAGTAAATCTGCCAAGGTTCTAATTCCTAATTCTTTACGGAGTAAATCGGCACGATTAGCACCAACACCTTTAAGATATTCAATAGAAGTATGTAAATTTGTCGTTGGCAATGTTAACTAATTTAGTGACGAAGATACTATGACTCAATCAGAACTCAAAGATTTTTTAGATGCAAAAGTTGTACAGTACAACAACCTTAAATTTATTGAATCTGACCCAATACAGATTCCTCATCAATTTTCTTTAAAAGAAGATATTGAGATTTCAGCATTTCTAACAGCTACCATTGCTTGGGGAAATCGGAAAATGATTATTAGAAATGCTCATAAAATGATTGAATTACTAGACAATTCTCCATATGATTTTATTTTAAACCATCAACCGAAACAGTTGAAATCATTAGAGAATTTTGTGCATAGAACGTTTAATAGTACTGATTTTACATATTTTATCAAAGCGTTACAACATATTTATAAAAATCATAACGGATTGGAAGCTGTTTTTTCTGCTTACGCGGATACAACCTCAACTCAAGCAGCTATCCATCAATTAAAAAAAGTTTTTTTTGAATTAGAACATCCGCAAAGAACACAAAAACATATTTCAGACCCTTTAAAAGGATCGGCCGCAAAACGTATCAATATGTTTTTACGTTGGATGGTCAGAAAAGACAATGCTGGTGTAGATTTTGGAATTTGGGAGAGCCTCTCTCCATCTAGCCTTTCTTGTCCTTTAGATGTTCATTCAGGTAATGTAGCTCGTAAATTAGGTTTACTCAGCAGAAAACAAAATGATGCTAAAGCATTGGCAGAACTAGATATTAATTTAAGGAAATTAGATGCTAATGATCCTGTAAAATATGACTTTGCTTTATTCGGATTAGGTGTTTTTGAAAAATTCTAATTTTAAAATAATAACCATTGAATATACCTTTATAGTAAACCGTGATTAATAAAATTATTTCACTTGAAGATTCAACAAGAATATTAAGTACATTTGCATTCCTAAAATGGCTTTCAGTTACTAGATTTTTAATAACTAAATAATCCATTAACTTTTAAAAACATGCGTTTACATAGAAATTTAGTCTTAGCTGTTATTGATTCCTTAAATTATATTTATAATGACGGATTATATGCTGACAAAGTAGTAGAAAAAACCTTGAAAAGAGATAGCCGCTGGGGATCAAGAGATAGAGGTTTTATTGCAGAAACAATTTATGACTGTGTGCGATGGAAACGTTTGTACAATGAAATAGCAGGGACAAAAAATCATTTTTCTCAAGAAAATCTTTGGAAAATATTTACAGTTTGGGCTACCCTAAAAGGGATAAAACTCCCAGACTGGAAACAATTTGAAGGTACACCTGTTCGTCGCATCAAAGGTAAATTTGACGAGTTACAAAGTCAACGTGCTATCAAAGAATCTATTCCTGATTGGTTAGATAAATTAGGTGTAAAAGAATTAGGTGAAAAACAATGGACGAAAGAAATTCATGCCTTAAACCAACAAGCTTCTGTAATTTTAAGAACAAATACCTTAAAAACGGCAAAAGGAAAACTACAAAAAATATTGATGGCTGATGATATAGAAACATCTCCTATTGATAATTATACAGATGCGTTGCAATTGGCTGAACGTAAAAATGTATTTAGAACTGATGCTTTTAAAAGAGGGTATTTTGAAGTGCAAGATGCCTCTTCTCAATGGGTTGCTGAATTTTTGGAAGTAAAATCTGGTATGAGAGTGGTAGATGCTTGTGCCGGTGCCGGTGGTAAAACATTACACTTAGCCGCTTTGATGGAAAATAAAGGACAAATTATTGCCTTAGATATTTATGCAAACAAATTAAAAGAACTAAAACGTAGAGCAAAAAGAGCTGGTGCTCATAATATTGAACCGAGACATATAGACTCAACCAAAGTCATTAAAAAGCTCTACAATCAAGTAGACAGAGTGTTGATTGACGCACCATGTAGCGGGTTGGGCGTGTTAAAAAGAAACCCTGGCTCAAAATGGAATCTACAACCTGAGTTTATTGAAAATATTAAAAAAACACAGGCTGAAATTCTAGAAACCTATGCCAAAATGGTAAAAAAAGGAGGTAAACTAGTGTATGCTACTTGCTCAATTTTACCTTCAGAAAATGAAAAACAAGTCGAAAATTTTTTAAAATCACATAAAGATTTTAAATTTATTGCCGAAAAGAAAGTTTCTCCAGCTGAATCTGGTTATGACGGATTTTATATGGCATTGCTAGAAAAAATAAATTAATGTTATGAATAAAATTATATTTGTATTACTTCCCATTTTTGTATCTGTAACTGCATTTGCACAAAATGATAGTCTAATAAAAAAAGATTATGAATTTTCTGTGGGTAAGTCTATTCATAATAAAAAGTTATGGTCACAACCTTACCGCTATGAAATAAAAGCGACAAACACCTTAAGTGTTGAAATAAATATAAAACGTTTACACCGTAAAGCTGAAGAATTAGACTTCAATTTATTTGCCTTAACTGATGAAACCAAAAAATGGAGAATTAGACCTGTAGCCATCTATTACTACAAGGTTGACCGAAAAGTATATCTAAAATCAAAACCTGACAACCGTAATTACAATGTATTTGAAAAATATCAATTAGAGGGTTATACAGATTTTGAAGCCAAAATCTACAAAACCAACTTTTTAGGTATCAAGAAAAAAAAGAAAGTTGCATCTGTAGTACAAGCACTACCAAAAATGAAGATCAAGAGTTCTAAAATTACCTATTATCTTGATTTTCCTATCAGACCAACTTTTGATTATGGTAAAGTCTATTTTAAAGATAAAGTTATAGGATTTACTGGGGTTAAAGAAGAGTAATAACTTAGTTCTGGCTAAAAATCAAGTAACCATAGTTGTGATTTTTTAAGTGTAAAAGGGTTTATTTTATGCGTATTGCATAATTTTTGAAATAACGGTTTGTATAAGAATAGTAGCCGATTTTGGAAGCAGAATTTTTCAATTTATTACTAATGTTTTTACGGGCTATAATGTTCATATTTACTACTATTTCGGCTATTATTTTTATACTTTGTTGTAAGCTGGCTTTCTTTACGTTCTGCTGATAGCGTTGGCAAAGACATACTCTTTTGCAATTTTTGGCTTTAGCGTTGGCTTGTGCGAATTGCAAATGTGTATGGCTTTAGTGTTGGCTTTTTCTATTCATAAACAGACTTCCTATAAGTCCAATTCCGACAATTACGTCCACAATGTTCCATATTTCTCTTCCAAGTGCGATTTTAAAAAACGGTTGAAAAAGTAGAGCAAGTCCACCGTAAATAATCATTTCCGTATTCTTGTTTTCTTCATTCGCTTTATATGCCAAAATCCCAAACCCTACCAAAGCTACAAAACGAACAAATTGATAAAAACCATAAGGCATATCTAACAAGCAAAGAAAAAATAGAATTGCAAGAACTATCTTAATTATCGCTTGTAAACTCAATTTCATCTGTAAATTCTTCGTGTAAACCATAGTTATTAAAATCAATCAAATATTTCATTTGCTTTGGAAATTGAGTGATAATTGTTTCTTCCGAAATTCCAAGTTTTGACTTTACCATTTGAAGAAACTTTACTTCACTATCTTCAATTTTATTATCTGATTCAATAGTTCGTATTAAAACTTCAATTAATAAAAGTTCTTGCTTTTCATTAAGGTTTAGTTGACTTAATTCGTTCAAATATTCGTTGATTGCTTTTTTACCGTTTTGTTTTATATAGCTTAAACTTGATTCAAAGGGTTTCTCTATATCAAAACCCATAAAATAAATTTCGTTATCAGCCATATTCTTAATTTCTGAAATTTCAGATTCATCAATTGAACCATCACAAGCCATTACAGAAATAGCAGACTTTAATAAAAAATTTTGAAATGTTTCTGTTTTCATAATCCAAATCCTATTTTAGTTGTTATATCTTCTTTAGAACCTCTTGGTAATAAATCAAGTAATCCAAAGTTTATTTCTCTCAATCTATCCCAATTTTGACTTTCAATAGCGAAATTACCAGCATCAATAAGACTTTTTGCTTGGGATTGGTCGTTCATTTTTGCTTGGTCATTTAAAAGACTGCCAAAAATTCCTTTTAGGAAATCTGGCGTTCTCCATCTGATTTGCCCTATAATACTGTGAAATTCATCTGATTTTTCTTGAATTTTCAATGGGCTTTTAGTTGCCATAAAAGCACTTTCTTGAGAAACAATGTCGTTAAATGTTTTACGCTCGTGGTCATTTCCCGAATTTTCAATAAGTTCTTCACAAGCTGCTTTAGTTTCGTAGTAATAATCAGTTGCTTTTTGAAGGCGTTTGTTTTTTGTTGCACTATCTATTTTTTGTGCAATTTTTCTTTTTTTGTCTTCTAATTGGTAACGTTTATCAGTTACGTCATCATCAGTAAGGCTTTCAGCTTCATCTGCAACTGCTTCCATTTCCTTTTTTACTTTAGATAAAGCACTTGCGGTTTCATAATCTTCTTTTTCAGTCGCCAGCTCAATTTCTTCATCAAGTTTGGATGATAAGTCTGTCACTTGACCTTTTAGTAAAGTAATGTTTGTATCTCTTTCTTTTGGATTAAAAACGTTCTTAAATTCTTGGTCAGACATATTTAAGTAACCTGAAACAGTAACGTCTCTGCTTTCAGAAATCATAATAGCAATTTCAAGGTCAGAACCTTTAGCAATATCTCTTGAAACTTGTTTACCTGAAATTTCAATGACACCTATAAGTTTATTTGCTTCTGGTAACGATGTTTGTGGTCCTTCATAAACGTTTATCCAAAGTCTATCAGATTCATTGCCTTTCAAAATTGGTTTGTTAATTGGAAACGTTAAAGTCCTTTTTGTAGGAAGAACAGAATTACGTTCAAAAATCAAGGCTAATCTTGTTTGTCCTGGATTGTCGTAGTCGTCAACTTCTAAACAAATATCTTCTGGAAGTGGTTGACCACTTATGCCAAATCCGCTATTAATCCCAATAGGTTCAATACCAGTTTCAATAACATTATTTTGATTATCATAAACTGTCAATGTGAAGAAATTATAAGCATTTTCAACTAAAGGCAAATCTTCATTTATTCTTTCTGAAAGTTCTTTTAAACCTGAATCAAATCCACCATCTTGACGTACTATTTTATAAAATAGCCCTTCGGTATTTCCTTTTATTCTTGCTGCAAAAAGTTCGTCAGTTTCCTTTGATGCTTTATTGTAACTTGCTTTTATAGAAATTGAATATTGTTTTTTTTCTGAACTATCTTTTGAAATTTCCTTTGGTTTAGTAGCTGCGTAGTATGCTGCACCAATTGCCACAGCAGTTGTTGGGTCAATTTCACAATTTGCAGGTATTTGCAAAACTTCTTCAACTCGTTGTCTTACAAAAGGTATAAATGTAGAACCACCAACCATTAGATTAAATTGTACATCATTTGATGTCAATGAATTTCTTGTCAATATGGTTTTAATCATATCGATTGTTCCGTCAATTGAATCTTTAATTAAGTCATTAAATTCTGATTTGGTAATAGTTATTTCCATATCAACTTCATTGCCTTCTTCATCTTTCATTCGTTCAACAATAATCTCTGCTGACGAAACTGCTGATAATCTAATTTTAGCTTCTTCTGCTTGATTTAAAAGGGAATAATATTTTGCATTATACTTTCCCGAAGCACTTTTCATCTGGTTTTCTAAATCATCAAAAGTATATTGCTCTGAAATTTTAGGAATTATTAATTTTTCTACAATCAAACGGTCAAAGTCAGAACCACCTAAAAAGTTATCGCCTTCGTGGTCAATAACTTTCATTTCACCATCTTTGATTCTTACCAAAGCGACATCAAATGTTCCACCACCTAAATCATAAACAAGCCAATTTCCATCAGTAAGTTCTTTTGATTTTTTCATATTAGCATAAGCCAAACTTGCTGCAATCGGTTCTTGTAGTAAAACAACTTGTTTAAAACCTGCTTGTTTCCCTGCTTCTTTGGTTGCGTTTGATTGAATAGAGTCAAATGAAGCTGGAATTGTAATTACAATAGATTCCAAAGTATCGCCAGTGTTTACGAAAGTTTTTAATTCTTTTAGCACTTGTGCAGAAAGGTCAACAGGTGTTTTTGATTCGTTTATAGATTTTATTTGAAAACTTTCGGATGTACCCATTTTACGCTTAAAAAGACCGACAACATTTTTTGGGTCTCTTTCCAAATATTCCTTGGCTTTGTTTCCGACAACAATTCTGTCTTTTTTGTAATAAACAACTGATGGCAATGTTGAACGTCCATAGTCTAAAGGATTATTGAAAACAATAACGTCTCCTTTTACAAATTTTGCAATGGCGGAATTGGTAGTTCCTAAATCTATTCCAATGTTGATTGTATTTTCCATTTTATATAATTTAATTTTTTGATTCAACGACAACTACGCCTTTTCTGGCAATTAAAGTGCTTCCGCCACTTTTGTATCGTATGATTGGTTTGATTACTTCTTTAATAACTAAATTTTCTGTTGAATTCCCTGCTATACTGGCCTCTACATCTAATCGAGTTTCATTGTAAGGTTCTCCAATTGGATTGTGGTAAGTAAAACCTATATCTGAACTTGTTGAACTTGAGAACAGATTTGTTTCAAATATATCTTTCATTTTATTCAGATTTCTTGAAATACTGTTTGTTTCCTCTATGTTTTCGAGTTTCCTTTCAATTTCAAAAAGTTGGTCTAACAACTCAAAATACGCCTTATATTGTTTAAAATTTGGTTCCATCATATTTAATTATTTTCTATTATTGATTTTAGAATAAAAATTGCAACTACACCTATTAAACCAAATTTCCATACCTGTTGCCAAGTATGTAATTTAAGTTTTCCAAAAAAGCTATAGCCATTGTAAGTAGGTTCACAATTGTACCGTGCTATTGGTACAATCGGTATACCAATTATTACAAAGTATAGTGTTTTACCATAAATAGTAGTTCCGCAACCATTCACAAGACTTAATGAGGGTGCTGAGGATATTGGTGTACCTTGTATCTCTCTTCGTTCTTTTATTTCAAGTAACTCCTGATAATCTTTACTTATTTTTTGTTTATCATTTACAGGAAGTTCGATATTAAGTGCAAGTTTTATTAGTTCAATTGACGACTTTATATCCTGTTGTTTGTTCCAACTTGCAATAGACATACTGCGAATCGAATACCCTATCTGTGTTCTAATTTCGTTAGCAAAAGAAGGTAAGTTATTAAGTTCACTTAAATTAAAAGACGATTTAACAAAAGACAAAGCATCACTTGCCTTTAATATTTCATTTTCAACATCATCAACTTTGCTTTGGATTGAAATTAGAATTTTCGCCCATTCTTTTATTAAAGGTGCATTTTTTTCTTGTTCAATTCTTTCTTCGTGTTTTTTCTTTACAATGTTGTAATTTTTTTCAAAAGTTGGTTTTGAAACACTTTCAATATTTAGTTCAAGTAAATATTCTAAAAGTGAAAGCGGAACAAATGTGGTTGTAAATTCATTCCAAATAGGAATTTGCAAATAGTTAATGGATGATGCAATTTTATTTATTTGGCTTTGAAAATAGATAGGTAATTTGTTAAGAAATCGGCTTGGAAACCTACTTTTTACAACATTAATTACATCATCTATATTGTCATCTGTATAATTTGAATTTTCTTCTTTTATTTCTTTAGTAAGTTTATCTGTTTCCGCAATTCGTTGTTGAATTTCATTACCCAAACTTTTATATGCTTTATTCAAATCATTTTTAGAAATAAGGTATTCGGCTCGAAGAGCCGAAGAGAATAATTCTAAATCTTTGTTTTGA
The DNA here is from genome assembly GCA_024280815.1 of Bacteroidota bacterium. Taxonomy (GTDB): domain Bacteria; phylum Bacteroidota; class Bacteroidia; order Flavobacteriales; family Flavobacteriaceae; genus Aureibaculum. Next base: position 700 of record JAJRPL010000481.1, on the reverse strand, counting down.
AAAGACTTTAATAATATGTGGTCAATTTTTGCTGAAAAGAAAGGGCTAATAAAATCAACAAATTCTGGCAATTTGTAAATGCTTTCTTGTTTGAGACGGTTTAGAAGGTCGTTACTTCCATTTGCCAAAAACTTATTGAGTTCTACATTGGTCGATAAGTGCGAATAAAATTCTATTTTGTTTTTATCTTCTAATTCGTCTATTGCTCTTTCGCAATCAGATTTTGTTAGTTTCTGTCCGTTATACTCATAGAATCCGCTATCGGATAAATCTATGTCTGCAAATAGTCTTCGCTTTGATTTTTTTATGATACTTGAATCTATTTCATTGACTTCTTTGTCTTTTAGTTCAAGTATCTCAATTGGATTTATGTAAACCATTTCTTATTAAGAATTTATTTATTCAGTCGGTTAAAATACTTTTTTTCTTTTTTATTCATTTACGGTTTTCCGTATTTTGTTCATTTTTTCTTCGAGCGTTGGCAAAAAACAGCTCTTTTGGTTTTTTCAGTGTTGGCTTATGTGTCGGCAAAAACCAAATGTGCTGTTTGTGCGGCTGGCTTGTCTTGTCCTAGTATAGGTTGACCTTTTTTTGGTGTTTTATTTTCAAATTTAGTGATAATTTCACGGACTATTGATAACTTTTCCTAAAAAACCCCCTACGGGTTTTAGAAAAAGTTACCAACATTCCTTAGGTTGTT
>JAJRPL010000480.1 GCA_024280815.1 Bacteroidota bacterium | reverse complement strand
ATTTTTGATGATAAAACCATCCTCTATGAAAATTGGGTACAAGGCACAAAAAATACAATTCAAGATTATACTATAAAAGATTTATCAGGTGAATATATTTTATCCTTAGCCAATGAAAATTACAACTTAACATTTTCAGGCAAAGCCGATAAACCAAAAATTACAGTTAAAAAAGATTCGATTAAAATAAAATCATCTATCAATTATAATGACGGATGGATTGGTATTATTCTAAGTCAAAAAGACGATACAAAAAGATTAAAAGCCAACATTACAACGAATAGTAATCTAATTAAAGGCGATGCTATTTTAAATGATGGCAGTACTGTAGATTGGACAGCAACAAAAAAGAATACAGAAACTAAAGAGGATAAAAAACTGGACAGTATCAGTAAAAAAACACATAAAATACTACCCGTTACCTATCCTAATATCGGTTATGGTTTTAAACAAAAACCAACACAAAAAACCCTTTTATTTAAAAATGCTACGGTATGGACCAATGAAAAAGATGGAATTTTAAAAAGCACAGATGTGCTTGTGAAAAATGGAAAGATTGCTAAAATTGGCAATAATATTTCTGACAAATCAGCACAAATCATTGATGCAACTGGTAAACACTTAACCTCTGGTATTATTGATGAACATTCACATATTGCAACGGCATCAATTAATGAAGCTGGACAAAATTCAAGTGCTGAAGTTACTATTGAAGACAATATTAACAGTGAAGATATTAGTATTTACAGAAATTTAGCAGGTGGTGTTACAACCAGTCAAATTTTACATGGCTCTGCAAACCCAATTGGTGGTAGATCAGCTATTCTCAAATTAAAATGGGGAGTTACTGACAAAGAAATGATATACAAAAACTCACCAAAATTTATAAAATTTGCTTTAGGTGAAAATGTAAAACAATCAAATTGGGGAAGCACACAAACCATCCGTTTTCCACAAACTAGAATGGGTGTTGAACAAGTATACACCGATTATTTTCAAAGAGCAAAAGAATATGACCTCCTTAAAAAAAGTGGCAAACCCTTTAGAAAAGATGTTGAAATGGAAACCTTGGCAGAAATACTTAATAAAGAACGCTTTATTTCTTGCCATTCTTATGTACAAAGCGAAATTAATATGCTGATGAAAGTTGCTGAAAAATTCAATTTTCGCATCAATACCTTTACACATATTTTAGAAGGCTATAAAGTGGCCGATAAAATGATAGCTCATGGTGTTGGTGGTTCTACCTTTGCTGACTGGTGGGCTTATAAATACGAAGTTAATGATGCCATACCTTATAATGCCGCAATCATGCATAGTGTTGGTATTATAACAGCCATCAACTCTGACGACCCTGAAATGTCTAGACGTTTAAATCAAGAAGCAGCTAAAACGGTAAAATATGGTGGTGTTTCTGAAGAAGATGCTTGGAAAATGGTAACCTTAAATCCTGCAAAATTATTACATATTGATGATAACGTTGGTAGTATTAAAGTAGGTAAAGATGCTGATTTGGTCTTATGGAATGATCATCCTCTTTCGGTTTACGCTAAAGCGGAAAAAACCATCATAGAAGGTGTTATTTATTTTGATATTGAAAAGGATAAAGCCAAACGTAAAGCCATCACAAAAGAAAGAAATCAACTTATTAATATGATGTTGAATGCCAAAAATAAAGGAGCTGAAACACAGACTCCAAAGAAAAAAGAAAAGAAAGAATTTCATTGTGACACCATTGAATATTAGATAGAAGTTAGAATACTGAAGTTTTATAAAATAAATAGTATAAAAATTACAACATGAACAACATACAAACCTATATTTTACTATGTGTATTTGTATTCCTTTACGGGATAAGCAATGCACAACAAACGCCAGCAGACAAACAAACAGAAGCTATTGCTTTTGTAGGTGCAACTGCTCATTTAGGCAATGGAAAAATCATTAAAAACAGCATTATAGCTTTTGAAAACGGGAAGCTCACTATTGTCACAGATGCAACTCATAAATCAGAAATTAAAACCATCAAAAAAGTGGTTGATGTTACTGGAAAACACGTTTATCCAGGCTTTATTTTACCAAACTCAACGTTGGGTTTAGGCGAAATTGATGCGGTACGTGCAACTAGAGATCAAGATGAGATTGGCGAAATGATTCCGCACATTAGAAGTTTAATTGCCTATAATACTGAATCAAAAATAGTAGAAAGTATGCGACCAAATGGTGTGTTACTTGCTCAAATTACACCTAGAGGCGGCACCATTTCGGGCACCTCATCTGTTGTACAATTAGATGCTTGGAACTGGGAAGATGCTGTCTTAAAAATAGATGATGGTATTCACCTAACTTGGCCAGATTATTTTAAACGTGGCAAATGGTGGTTGGGTGAACCAAAAGGTTTTACACCTGATAAAGAATACTCTAAAAAAGTTGCTAAAATAAAAACTTTTTTAGAAAGTGCTAAAGCTTATCAACTAGGTGCTAAAACTATAAGAAACATTCCTTTTGAAGCTACTTTAGGCTTATTTGATGGTTCTAAAAAATTATACATTAATGCCAATGCTACACGTCAAATTATTGATGCAATACTTTTTGCTAAAAAAATGAAAATAAAGCATGTAGTTTTAGTTGGCGGTTATCATTCTAACAACACTATTGATTTACTAAAAGAACATAATATACCGGTATTGATAAGACGTACCCATAGCTTACCGTTTAGTGATGATGACGATTATGACTTACCTTATAAACTCCCTAAAATTTTAACCAATAATGGTATCCTTGTAGGCTTAGAAAATAGTGGACAAATGGAACGTATGAACAGTAGAAATTTACCTTTTTATGCAGGGCAAGTTGCAGGACAAGGTTTAGATAAAGAAAAGGCTTTACAACTAATTACTGAAAATACGGCAAAAATTTTAGGTATAGATGACAAATACGGCACTTTAGAAATTGGTAAAAGTGCCACCCTCTTTATTAGTGAAGGTGACGCTTTAGACATGCGTACCAATAAATTAATTCATGCCTTTATTGATGGTAGAGCAATTAGTTTAGAGACACATCAAACCAAGTTGTACAAACGTTATATGGATAAATACGCTCAAGATTAACACTACTTATTAATCGTTATATCAGACTTGACTTTCTCATAAAAAAAGACTAGCTTCGTTCCCGCCCGCCCGCAGGCGGGTATCAGTCTCTAAATATAAATTGAAACTCATTTTAGCTTCACAGTTGTGCGTAATACATCATAAAAACGAAAATTACGAAAATTAAACAAGGAATAATAAATGCTTTTTAACTCAATAGATTTTGCAATATTTTTACCAATAGTATTTTTTATTTATTGGTTTTTGTGAATAAAAATTTAAAATTTCAAAACTTTCTGATAGTTGTTGCAAGTTATGTGTTTTATGGCTGGTGGGATTGGCGATTTTTATCTCTAATTTTATTTAGCACATTAGTCGATTATACAATCGGTCGAAAATTATCAAATGAAGAAAACCAAACCAAAAGAAAGATACTACTTTGGACAAGTTTAGTTGTTAATCTTGGTTTTCTTGTTTTTTTCAAATATTACAACTTCTTTTTGGACAATTTTGTAGAAGCATTTAGTTTCTTTGGACACCCAATAAATCCACAAGGATTGAATATTATTTTACCAGTAGGGATTAGTTTTTATACTTTTCAAACGCTTAGTTACACAATTGATGTTTATAGAAAGAAACTTGAACCAACAAAAGACTTTATCGCCTTTACGGCATTTGTAAGTTTCTTTCCTCAATTGGTTGCTGGTCCAATTGAAAGAGCAACTAATTTATTGCCGCAGTTTTACAAAAAAAGAACTTTTGAATATAACAAAGCAGTAGATGGATTAAGACAGATATTGTGGGGATTATTCAAGAAAATTGTAATTGCCGATAATGCAGCACAGTTAGCTAATGAGATATTTAATAATTCAGCCGATTATTCCGGAAGTACATTAGTTTTAGGTGCGTTATTCTTTACATTCCAAATCTATGGAGATTTTTCGGGTTATTCTGATATCGCAATTGGAACATCAAGACTATTCGGTTTTAATTTAATGCAAAACTTTAACTTCCCATATTTTTCAAGAGATATTGCAGAATTTTGGAGAAGATGGCATATTTCTTTATCCACTTGGTTTAGAGATTATCTATATATTCCTTTGGGTGGTAGTCGTGGGAATACTTGGATAAAAGTTAGAAATACATTTATAATATTCGTAGTAAGTGGCTTTTGGCACGGTGCAAATTGGACTTTCATTGTTTGGGGTGCATTGAATGCTTTGTATTGTATGCCTCTACTTTTACTTGGGAAAAACAGAGTAAATACTGATACGGTTGCCGAAGGAAGATACTTACCTTCATTTAAAGAGTTTTTTCAAATGGGAATAACATTTGGATTGACAGTTTTGGCTTGGGTGTTTTTTAGAGCAGAAAATATTAGTCACGCTTTAAGTTATTTATCAACCATTTTTTCAAAATCTATAATTTCTATTCCTCAATTTCACGGAATGATACACGGTTTAGAAACTATCATTTTAATAATGATTTTCGTAATCGTAGAATGGACAGGTAGAAACGAACAATTTGCAATAGCTAAACTTGGGTTAAGTTGGAAAAAACCAATAAGATATGCTTTTTACTATTCGATAGTTTTGGCAATATTTTTATTTATGGGTGAACAACAACAATTTATTTATTTTCAATTTTAGGGATTATTATGATTAAGAATTTTTTACTAAAAGTATTATTTTTTTCTATTCCAATAGTTGTTTTTTTCATTATTCCAATTGTAATCTTAAAAGTAACAGGAGAAAATTTCACAGATATTAAACTTATTGTTAAAAACAAAAGTAAATATTTAATTGGGTATGCTTATAATGAAAAAAATTATGGATATTTAAAATGGATAAATTTAATTGAAAATCCTAAATATGAAATTTGGTCTTTGGGTTCTTCGAGAGTGTTACAGTTCAGAAAAGAAATGTTCAAAAAATCATTTTATAATGCCGGATATACAATCTCTAAAATTAGCGATTTTAAGACATTTTTACAATCAATTCCCAAGGATAAATATCCTAAATACCTGATAATTGGGTTAGACCAATGGATGTTTAATTTTAATTGGAATAATGGTAATAGTTTAAAAGCAAAAGATTATTGGGAAAAAAGTTTTTCTGAAACACCTAAATTCAACACTTATATTTCTGTTTATAAAGATATAATCAAAGGTAAATACAGTTTAGATATTATTTATACCCACCCTGAAACCAGAATAGGATTAAATAGTGTTGTTAATAATAAGGGGTTTAGAAATGATGGTAGTATTTATTATGGTACACAAATTCATAAATTAATAATCAATGATAAATCTGCAAATGATTTTGAGTTTAATGATACATTTAACAGAATAATGAATGGAAACAGAAGATTTGAATATGGGAATAATGTTAATCAAATAGCACTTAAAGAATTAAATGAATTATTATCATATTGCAGATTAAACAATATAATAGTTGTAGGTTTTATTCCACCATTTGCTCATTCTGTTTATGTAAAGATGCAAAAATCGAATAATTATAATTATCTTAATAATATATCGGAAAAGATCATTCCTATATTTAAAAAATATGATTATGAATTTTACAATTATCTATCTGCCATTCAATGTAATTCAACCGATAAAGAATTTATTGATGGTTTTCACGGTGGTGAAGTTGTTTATTCTAATATTCTAATTGATATGTTGAAAAATAACTCTATTCTAAATGATGTTACAAATGTTAAAAAAATAGAAAATGATAAGAATAATAAGAAAAATAGATATATCATTTATAAATATGAATAAATACGAACGCACAACAAAGGCTATACGTAATTTGGGTAATATGCTAATATTTAAGTTTATAGCATTAAATAAAATTAGTGGTAAACTGAAAGTTAATCGTTTCAAAATCCCAAACTACACATAGCCAAACCGATAAACGAACACTTCCTTACTTACTAGCAAACAACTTTACATCGTCTTCAGAGACCTCGTCGCTACCTAAAATAATTAACCGTTCTATCACATTACGTAGTTCTCGAATATTACCTGTCCAGTCGTATTCTTGTAATTTTTTAATAGCATTTTCAGAAAAAGACTTTGTAGCTGTGCCTTGTTCTTTCGCAATTTTTTCTGCAAAATAATTAATCAATAAGGGGATATCATCACGTCTATCATTTAAGGCTGGTACTTCAATTAAAATAACTGCCAGTCTGTGGTATAAATCTTCTCTAAAATTACCTTCAGCTATTTCTTTTTTCAGATTTTTATTGGTCGCTGCAACCACACGAACATTTACTTTTATATCTTTGTCACTCCCTACCCTACTAATTTTGTTTTCTTGCAAGGCACGCAACACTTTTGCTTGAGCTGACAGACTCATATCGCCTATTTCATCTAAAAATATAGTGCCACCATTCGCAGCCTCAAATTTACCTGCTCTGTCTTTATTTGCACCTGTAAACGATCCTTTTACATGACCGAACAGCTCACTTTCTATCAATTCTGACGGAATTGCTGCACAATTCACTTCTATCATAGGAAATTTGGCTCGTTCACTTTTTTCATGTAACCAATGTGCTACCAATTCTTTACCTGTTCCGTTTGCACCAGTTATTAATACTCTAGCATCTGTAACAGCAACTTTTTCTATGATTTCTTTAATGTGGTGAATGGCTTTACTTTCGCCAATCATTTCATAATTTTTACTTACTTTTTTCTTAAGTTTTTTATTTTCTACTACTAAATCTTTTTTATCCAACGCATTACGTACAGCATTGAGTAATCTGTTTAAATCTGGTGGTTTT
>JAJRPL010000038.1 GCA_024280815.1 Bacteroidota bacterium | reverse complement strand
TTTAGAAAGTGCTACTAACTTTTTAAGTTTATCATAATCATCTTTCCATTTACCCACCAATCTTTCAAATTCTTTAGGATGTGGCGTTAAAATAGAATTTTCTGGTAATAATTTTAATAAATTCTTATCCTTTGACAAAAGATTTATTGCATCAGCATCTATCACTAATGGTAACTTATTTTTCTTTAAAAACTGTGCAAATCCTTTAGCTGTAGCAGTACTTGTCCCCATCCCCACTCCTATTCCTATCACAGTCGCTTTGACTTTTGAATTAAAATAATGAATTTCATTCTCAGCATCAACTTCTACCATAACTTCAGGAATAGAAGTTTGCAATATTTGATAGGCACATTTAGGTACATAGACGGTTACCAAACCGCTTCCGATAGTCAATGCAGCTCTAGCGGATAAAGATACTGCTCCAACTTTACCAAAACTACCTCCAATAATTAAGCTATGTCCATAATCACCTTTATGAGAAAATTTTTCTCTAAATTTATATAGTGGGAGGACTTCTGCTTTAGAGGTAAGAAAATAAATACTTTCAACATTATCAATATATTCTTGATTTAAACCAATATCTAAAATATCCCAAGTATTGATATACATTCTATTTTCAGGTAGTAAAAACGCCAATTTAGGCGTTTGAAATGTCAAGGTATGATAAGCTTTTATGACAGATTCAGTATCTGTTACTACTTTATCTGAAAACATTCCCGAAGGAAAGTCTATGGAAAGCACATATGCATTGGTAGTATTGATAAACTGAATGGATTCTTTTAACAAGCCTTCTGGACTCCGAGATAAACCCAAACCGAAAATAGCATCAACAACCATGTCATTTTCTGTAACTTCAGGAAACTCAGATGTACAGGTAATCATTTCTGACCAAACACCCATTTCTTTTAGACGTTCATAATTTTTCAAAAAAGCATCTGATCGTTTATTGTCACAATTGATAATATATGTACTTACATTATACCCATGCTGTTTTAAATGCCTTGCAATGACCAGCCCATCTCCACCATTATTACCTGTTCCACAAAAAACATGAATAGCAACTTGGCTACCTTGTAGTCTATTATCTATCCATTGAAAACATAAATTACCTACATGCTCCATTAGATCTAAAAAACTAATATTGTTTTTTTTTACAGTAATAGCATCTGCTTCATACAATTGCTTGACAGAAAGTATTTTAGGCATATATTCTTTTATTAACGTGAGTTCGACATAACCAAAAGCACATAAAACTGATAAGTGTATGATTATCAGCACTATGTCATTCCGACGTAAGAGGAATCTCTATTGAAATTAATTGAGATTCTTCACTCAACTCGTCCCTCATTACTCCCGAATCTTCGGGACTGAATGACACTTAACTATTAAACATCTGATTAACATAAAGTTACAATTATAAATATGTCTAACTCACGTTGTATTACTGATTATGATTAACTAGTCATAGCTTTAATTAGAGCTGAAAAATTACCAAAACAAAGCATACAAAGCTGCAAGAATCACCATTACTGCAAAAGCACCTATATTAAATATTGGCGATGTTTTAAATAAACTATCAGAAAAATCAATTCCTTTTTTATCATCAGCACCTTTATTTTGTAGGTAACTCACTATTACTATAACCAGCATGGTTAATAACGCTGTCATTCCCATTTGATGCATCCAAGGTTGCATATTAGGTACATCTACAAATTTAAAAAATAAGGCTATAGGTATAGATGACAAAGCACCTATAATTGCAGCTTTGTTTGTAGTTTTTTTCCAAAACAAGCCTAAAACAAAAACAGCTAAAATACCTGGACTCACAATACCAGTCCATTCTTGAATAAACTGAAATGCTTGATCAATACCACCTAATAGCGGTGCCATAACTGCGGCAATAATTAAGGCAACAAATGCTGTAATACGACCAACTCTCACCGTAGTTTTATCATCAGCATTTTTATTGATATACTGTTTGTATATATCCATAGTAAAAATGGTAGAAGTTGAATTAAGCATAGACGCTAGTGATGATACAACAGCAGCTGCCAATGCAGCAAAAGCCACCCCTTTAAGGCCTGTTGGTAAAAATTGCAACAACCATGGGTAAGCCTTATCAGCCTGATCTAAAGAAGGTGTATTTAATTGCCCTGCATCGCCTAAACGAGCCATTATTTCAGGATCATTAATCATTACATAAGCTGCAATACCAGGAATTACAACAACTAAAGGAATAATTAATTTTAAAACGGCCGCAAACATAATCCCTTTTTGAGATTCTTTTAAAGACTTGGCTGCTAATGTCCGTTGAATGATGTATTGATTAAAGCCCCAATAGTATAAATTGGCAACCCACAACCCACCAACCAAGACCCAAATACCAGGCATATCTAAGTATTGGCTATTTAAACTTCCATCAGTTTTAAATTCATCAATAATCATATGGAATTTATCTGGTGCCGCATCCCAAACTTGAGAAAAACCAGCTATTGCTCCTTCTCCGCCCGATACGGTATTTAAAGCAATGTATGTTGTAACTAAACCTCCTAAAACTAAAAAGACAACTTGAATTACATCTGTCCAAGCTACAGCAGATAGCCCTCCATAAATTGAATACGCTGCTGCAAACAATGCTAAACCAATAATGGCATACATCATGTCAAAGCCCATAATCGTTTGAATTGCCAAACCTCCTAAATATAGAACCGATGCAAGGTTAACAAAAACATATAAAGCAATCCAAAAAACAGCCAATATTGTTTTTAAGTTGGTTGAAAATCTTTTTTCGACAAATTCTGGTATTGTGTATAAGCCTTTTTCAATAAAAATAGGAAGAAAATATTTACCTACAATAATTAATGTAAAAGCTGCCATCCATTCATAAGAAGCAATGGCTAGTCCTAATGCAAACCCAGAACCTGACATACCTATAAACTGCTCAGCAGAAATATTTGCTGCAATTAAAGAAGCTCCTATCGCCCACCAAGGTAGAGATTTACTAGCTAAAAAATAATCTTCTGCGGTTTTTTGCTCACCTTTTTTATCTCGTGAGACCCATAAACCTACTCCTAAAATTAAAACAGCATAAGCTATAAAAACAAAATAATCCCAAAATCCAAATCCAGTAGTCATAAAATAATATGTTAGTTAATTAATAACTTTCTTAATTAAAAACTCAAAAGATTTCAAATGTAGTTATTTTTGTTAGAAATCAAAATTATAGTTCTATTTTTATCTAACAGATTTTCCATACTTTTACACCTTAATTTAATTTTTATAAATTTTTAGACAATGAAACAACTATTCATCAGTATCCTTTTTATTACAACACTAACATTTTCTGCAACCGCACAAATATTAGAACCAGTAAAGTGGACAACCTCAGTTGAGAAAATTTCTGATTCTGAATATACGCTAATTGCAACTGCTACTATTGACTCTGGCTGGCACTTGTATTCTCAAACTGTACCGGAAGACGGACCAATACCCACAACTTTCTCTTTTAAAGGAAATAATAACTATTCAAAAAAAGGAAATACCAAAGAAGAAAAAGGACATGAAGTTGATGACAAAGTATTTAATATGAAAATAAAATATTTTGAGAAAAAAGCCAATTTTAAACAACGAATTAAAGTAAAAACAACTGGTGAATTTAAGACAAATGTTATTGTTGAATTTATGGCTTGTAATGATTCGCAATGTTTACCGCCTAAAGAGGTAGCATTGGTTTTTACTATAAAATAAAATTTAGCCTTTAGAATACATCATGAGAAAATTACTTTCAATCCTTTTAATTTTTATAGCAT
>JAJRPL010000479.1 GCA_024280815.1 Bacteroidota bacterium | reverse complement strand
TTATCCATGTTTAACTTGGGCTTTATTCTTACTCATTACACTCAAAATTATATAACCAATCAATCCGAACAGAACTGCCAAACCAATTGCCAATACAAAACTACCCACTACATATTGAATAAGATGTGCTTTAACATCAAAATCTGAATCAATTTGAATCAGTCTAAAAGTTTTTTTATTTAAGACCAAGCCTCCAATTTTCAAACTCCCATAAATAATAAAAGGAATAAATATAGGAAAACTCACATTAGAAAATGCAAAACTAATGGTCTTGTTTAGTTTTAAAAAAGCGGCTACTACAATTGATAATATGGAATGAAACCCCCAAAAAGGAGAAATACCAATAAATGTACCTAACGCAATAGATAATGATTTTTTAAGCACTGAATCTGAACTCATTAAAACATCTTCCTTAAAGAATCTCTTAAATCCCTTTTTTTTGAATTTTCGATAAAAATCGCGTGGTTTTATGTAAAGAATTGCAATGGTTAATAACCAGGTATTAATTGCACTGATTCTAACAAAATCTATAAACGGCCTGTAATGCGAAACTCTTTCTAAAGGATCGTAAAGAACTCGAATGGGAATGTTTTTTACCAAAACACCTCGCCAAGAAGCCTTCACAATAACCTCTACTTCAAATTCATACTTTGTACTTAAATATTTTAGTTGATTGACTTCTTTTACAGGATACAGTCTAAAACCCGATTGTGTATCTTGTAATTTATGCCCTGTTTCTGCCCAATACCAAAAATTTGAGAATTTATTGGCAAAACTATTTTTTCTAGGCATGCCTTTGGCATTCAGGTTTCTTGCACCAATCAATAATAGTTTCTTATTTGAAGAATTCTTCAGCTCTTCAATAAATAGCGGAATATCATCTGGGTAATGCTGTCCGTCAGAATCTATAGACAAGGCATAGTCAAAACCTAGACTTTCTGCTTTTTTTAAACCTAAACGCAAAGCATTGCCTTTGCCTTTATTTTGCTCTAAATGGATTTGCTCTAAGTCAGGATAATTAGATAAAATGGCTTTTGTAGTATCTGTTGAACCATCATTTATAATAATAATATTGCGGGTGTATTTTAAAACTCCATCGATTACTCGTTGTAATGTTTTGTGATTGTTATAGGTAGGGATGAGTATGCAATAGTTAATTGCATCAATTTCTTGAGATATTTCTTGATTTCTACTCACCTAAAACTTTAACTTTATAAACTACTTGAGGGTAAAAACCAATTGGCTATCGCCCTGCGATTAGAGTTCCGAAATTACATTTTTTTCTTCGGTTGAAAAAGATTTAGACTGTAAAACAAAGGCTTTGATGTAGTTTTTTTTTGCTTGATTAGAAACGGATTTTAAATGCTTGTAAATATAGGCTGCATCTTCACTTTTTTTTGCTCTGTATTTCAATACTTTGGGTGAGTTCTCTTGAATACTTAAACGAATTACTCGCAATTCAATATCATTAGGGTTTTTAGCAATCACATACTCTAACAATGCAGCTCCTTCTTTAAAATAAGCTTTCTTGTCTTTAATTTTTTTTGCATGTTTTGCTTTTAGCGTCAACGCTGCTGCTTTGTAAGCAACCAACACCGCTTTGTCCGTTTTTTTAACATCTTTTAGTTTTTCAGAAAATTGATCTGAAATTTCTTTTGAGTCTGATGCTTTTACATACAATTCTCTCAATTCAGAAACTGAAAGTTGCCCTACAAAAAGTGAAATAAATGCTATGTAAAGTATTGCTTTAAACATTAGGCTAATTTATACGTTCCGCTAAATTTTAAAGCTATCACCTCATCCATTTTAGTGATATTCTTTACTTTATATGTATCATCTTCCTTAGAAATAGTCAATTCTAAGGTCAAGTTCGGATTCTTATACGGATTGATCAACGCCATAAACTTTATATTTCTAGACTTTTCCATAAACAAGGTTAAATCTAAGGCTTTTTCAGTTAATTCTTTAATAATCTGAATCATACAAACACCTGGCATTACTGGGTTTCCAGGAAAATGCCCTGTGAAAATTTCATGATCTTCATTAATGACAATAGTTGCATTTACTTGATTGTTATCATATGTAAATGATTCTATTTTATATAAGTTTTTTAATAGCATTAATTAATTTTAGTTTTACAAAAATAGGGCTTCTTTTTGAATTGGTATCAAATAATAGTTAGAGGTACAAAAACTATTCCAACCTGTCAATTAGTTTATGTAACCACACGATACAATCGTGCGTGAGCTGAGGAAGGACAAGTTTCTAATTAACGTGAGTTCGACATAACCAAAAGCACATAAAATTGATAAGTGTATGATTATCAATACTATGTCATTCCGACGTAGGAGGAATCTCTATTGAAATTAATTGAGATTCTTCACTTCACTCGTCCCTCATTACTCCCGAATCTTCGGGACTGAATGACACTTAACTATTAAATATCTGATTAACAGAAAATTACAATTATTAATATGTCGAACTCACGTTAATTATGATATAGAAATTTTAAAACGTATTGATGATATTGAACATTTACCCGAAGAGGATAAAAAGCATATCTTCTATATGATTGATAACCTTGTTAAAGCTGTAAAACTTAAATCTATTGCATAAAAAAACCACTCCTAAAAGTGGTTTGGTTTCTTAGCATGTACACCACTAATTGCAAATTAGCGGGAGCTGAGTTTTCTACTCATGCAACTAAACTATTAAAAAAATAGCAATATGTAAACTAAAGCTAACTTTTATTTAATGTTCTTTTAAATACGAGCGAGACGCTCGCACCAGCAGGGGTTTCTATTCTTCTTTTACAAAAATTTCTTTTTCTATATCTGTTAATCGAGTTATCATACGTGATTTCTCTCCTCCATAATACTCATTCAAAATAACTAAATCTTGAATTATTCCTTTAAAATTATGCATACCACTCTTTTCAAAAAAAAATCTAAACCGAATAATACTATCTTTATCTCTTTCAAAAATTTCATGTTTCACCTTTTCAATTGATTCCACATCATTAAAAGTACCCTCTTGTGTTGTTACAAAGAAAAATATAGCTCGAGAATCTTCTTTAGATATCTTATTTGTATCTAGCATAGATTCATATTTTATTTCTCCTAAATATATTTTATTTACAACAGCAGTATCTGGAAAATTCTTAAACGTAGCATAATCTTGTTTTGTATTATTTTCTATTTTATCAGTTTCTTTATCATTATTTATTTTGTTTTTGCAAGAAATTAATATTGCAATAATAAATGTAGATAGTAATAAAGGTTTAATTCTCATTTTTTTATTCCTAATTTTTTTCTAATAGAATCTATTTTACTTCTTGTTCTATTAATCATATTATCTACCTTTTCTTTATCTTTAGTTTGAATCGTTGAATCTATTTCTTCAACAATTACA
>JAJRPL010000478.1 GCA_024280815.1 Bacteroidota bacterium | reverse complement strand
TGCTTTTTTATTGGCATAAAATCAATATTTTCAATAAAAACCGTAATTTCGCATCTTGATAGAATAGCGATAAATATGAGTGTCAAATTTAGAGAATATAAAGGCTTAGACCTTACGAGTAGTGCTGATGAAATATTAGCTTTTTGGGAAGAAAATAATATTTTTCAAAAAAGTATCACTTCTCGTGATGAAAATAAACCATTTGTGTTTAATGAAGGTCCACCGTCAGCAAACGGATTACCAGGTATTCATCATGTAATGGCACGAGCAATAAAAGATATTTTTTGTAGGTACAAAACGCAACAAGGCTATCGTGTAGAACGTAAAGCAGGTTGGGATACACATGGTTTACCTATAGAGTTAGGCGTAGAAAAAGAGTTGGGTATTACTAAAGAAGATATCGGTACAAAAATATCAGTAGAGGAGTATAATGAGGCATGTAAAAAAGCCGTAATGCGTTATACAGATGTCTGGGAAGAATTGACTAGAAAAATGGGACATTGGGTTGATATGAATGACCCGTATATTACCTATAAATCAAAATATATGGAGTCCGTTTGGTGGCTCTTAAAACAAATATATAGTAAAGGCTTGTTGTATAAAGGTTATACAATACAACCTTATTCACCGAAAGCAGGCACAGGTCTTAGTTCTCATGAATTGAATCAACCTGGTACTTATCAAGATGTGACAGACACCACTGTCGTAGCACAATTCCCTTTAACACCCGAAGGAGGAATTCTCTTACGGGATGTATTTAAGTACTCCCCTCTTTCGGAGGGGTCGGGGAATTTTTTCTTCCTAGCTTGGACCACAACTCCTTGGACTTTGCCAAGTAATACTGCTTTAACAGTAGGTAATAAAATTGATTATGTATTAGTGTCAACATACAACCAATATACGTTTCAATCCACCAAAGTAATCTTAGCAAAGAAGTTAGTTTCTAGCCAGTTTTCAGGTAAATTTTTTGAAGTAGAAACTAATGATGATTTGAATAGTTATACCGAAGGAGATAAAAAAATTCCATATCAAATTCTAGCAGAATGTAAAGGAGCAGACCTTGTCGGAATAAAATACGAACAATTATTACCTTATGCGTTGCCTTATCAAAATCCTAAAAATGCATTTCGGGTAATTGCAGGAGACTTTGTAACTACTGAAGATGGTACAGGTATTGTACATACTGCTCCTACTTTTGGTGCAGATGATGCGTTGGTTGCCAAACAGGCAAAACCAGAAATTCCGCCGTTATTAGTGTTAGATGATAATGGTAATCCAGTACCATTAGTAGATTTACAAGGGAGATTTAGACCTGAAATGGGTGAGTTTGCGGGTAAATATGTTAAAAATGAATATTATGATGCTGATAAAACTCCAGAACGTTCAATAGATGTAGAACTAGCTATCAAGCTAAAAGAAGAAAATAAAGCCTTTAAAGTAGAAAAATATAAGCATAGTTATCCGCATTGTTGGCGAACTGACAAACCTATTTTATATTATCCACTAGATTCTTGGTTTATAAAAGTGACTGACAAACGTGACCGAATGTTTGAACTCAATGAAACTATTAATTGGAAACCAAAATCTACAGGTACAGGTCGTTTTGGTAATTGGCTAAAAAATGCCAATGATTGGAATTTATCTCGTTCTCGTTTTTGGGGAATTCCACTACCTATTTGGCGTACAGAAGATGGTACAGAAGAAATTTTGATAGGTTCTGTAGAAGAACTTAAAAATGAAATGCAACGTGCCGTAGATACTAATATGATGGATGCTGATATTTTTGCCGATTTTGAAGTCGGTAATATGAGCGAATCCAATTATGACAAAATTGGCTTACATAAAAATGTAGTTGATAAAATTACGTTGGTTTCTCCTACAGGAAAACCAATGAAACGTGAGTCAGACCTGATAGATGTATGGTTTGATTCGGGTTCAGTGCCTTATGCCCAATGGCATTATCCTTTTGAAAATAAAAATTTAGTCGAGAATTCAGGTCGTTTCCCAGCTGATTTTATTGCTGAAGGTGTTGACCAAACTAGAGGTTGGTTTTATACACAACATGTAATCGGCACATTGGTTTTTGATTCAATTGCTTATAAAAATGTGGTTTCTAACGGATTAGTACTAGACAAAACAGGAAAGAAAATGTCTAAACGTTTGGGCAATGCCGCAGATCCGTTTGAGACCATGAAAAAATACGGTGCAGATGCTACTCGTTGGTATATGATTTCTAATGCCAATCCTTGGGATAACCTAAAATTTGATGAAGATGGTATTTTAGAAGTGAGACGTAAGTTTTTCGGCACGTTGTACAATACCTATTCATTTTTTACTTTATATGCCAATATTGATCAGTTCTCTTACGCTGAAGCGGATGTTGACATCGATAAAAGACCAGAAATTGATCGATGGGTTTTATCAGAATTAAATACATTGATAAAAAATGTAGCTTCTTATTATGATGATTATGAACCCACCAAAGCAGCAAGAGCCATTCAATATTTTGTTACAGAGAATTTAAGTAATTGGTTTGTACGATTGAGCAGAAGGCGTTTCTGGAAAGGCGAGTACGGTCAAGATAAAATATCTGCTTACCAAACGTTGTATTCATGTATGTTGACAGTTGCTAAATTAGCAGCACCAATCGCTCCTTTTTATACAGATCAATTGTATAGAGATTTAAATAGAGTAACAGCAAATGATAGTAACGAATCTGTTCATTTAACAGTGTTTCCTAAGTATGATGAGTCACTAATTGATAATTCTTTAGAGCGTAAAATGCAAAAAGCTCAGGCAATATCTTCAATGGTATTATCTTTACGTAAAAAGGAAATGATAAAAGTACGTCAGCCTTTACAACGAATTATGATTCCTGTATTAGATAAGCAAGATAAAGAAGACGTAGAAGCGGTAGCAGATTTAATAAAAGCAGAAGTAAATGTTAAGGAAATAGAATTGATTGACGATGCTTCAGGTATCTTGGTAAAGAACATTAAACCTAATTTTAAAGTACTTGGGCCAAGGTTCGGAAAAGACATGCGATTTGTTGCTGCTGAAATTCAAAAATTGACTCAAGATGATATTTTAATTGTTGAAAAACAAGGACAAATATCATTTGAAGTTAACGGTAAAAATACTACCTTGACCCTTGAAGATGTAGAGATATCTTCACAAGATATTGAAGGCTGGTTGGTTGCCAATCAAGGCAATTTAACTGTAGCTTTAGACGTTACAATATCGGAGAAACTACGTAAAGAAGGAATTGCAAGAGAATTAATCAATAGAATTCAAAATTTACGAAAAGATTCAGGCTTTGAAGTAACAGACAAAATAAAAGTACAAATACAAAAAGATGGTATTGTAGAGGTTGCAATTATTGAAAATGAAGCCTATATCAAAACAGAAACACTAACGAATGAATTGAAGTTAGAAGATAAAATACAAAATGGTATAGAAATTGCTTTCGATGATGTAAGCACCAAATTATTAATTGAGAAAAATTAGAAATCATGACAGAAAACACTGAAAAATATTCAGATAAAGATTTGCTGGAGTTTAAAGAACTCATACAAAATAAAATTGCACATGCTGAAGAAGATTTAACTTTATTAAGAAGTGCGTTTAAGAACGACAGTAATAATGGTACTGACGACACCTCGCCAACATTTAAAGCTTTTGAAGAAGGATCTGAAACCATGTCAAAAGAATCTAACGTAAAGTTAGCATTACGTCAAGAAAAATTCATAAGAGATTTGCAAAATGCTTTATTGCGTATTGAAAATAAAACCTATGGTGTTTGCCGTGTAACAGGTAAATTGATACAAAAAGAAAGGCTAAAACTAGTTCCTCATGCCACCTTGAGTATAGAGGCTAAGAATAAACAATAAATTTTAAAAGCTTCTCATTGAGAAGCTTTTTTATTACAGAATAGTTTTGAAGTTATTAGTGTACATATTTGTTTTATTTGTTGTACAAGTTTCTGCTCAAAAAGAAACTTATCAAGAAATAGCTTATA
>JAJRPL010000477.1 GCA_024280815.1 Bacteroidota bacterium | reverse complement strand
TTCCAGTCTACCACCCAAATCAAAGCTCCACCCCTGCCCCAACATCCCCTCATATGCCACATCAGAAGCGTAGGTACGTCTAAGCACCAAAGGCAGTGGTGCATCTATAAACACATCGGGTTCTTCTGTGAGGATTTTACATCCTAAGATGGGGTTTACAGGTGCTCCTGCCAAAGGACAGGTTTTTGCAGGCTCAGGTTTATTGTTGCAGGACATTAGATTATACTCTTAACTATCATTTTATATAATTTTATTTTTCTTTTCCCTTGAAAATTTATTCTATCTATTTTATATTAGCATAATTTATTTCAGGTATTCAACTAATTAAATACCCTTCCTAATGCATTGTCTATCGTTTTATCCACCGCCGTATCTGCTTTATTTTGTACATAATTCACTTCCGAAGACACTTTATTGTCAACGGTAGTACTTGCTTTATCAACATAACTATTTTGATTTTTTGGCATTTTATACTTAATACTTTCCGTGTTATTAGTAGTAGAAGAGAAGACGGAGCTATTGTACTTTACCTCTTCTATTTTTCCTGTGTTGATTTGTTTTTTTTCTACATAGCTAACTTTAGGTGCACGTATAATTTTAATAGTATTAACACTATTATTTGACATACAACCACTAAATATCTCCGTAAAGAGTACCCCTATCAATAAAAAAATATTTACTTTCATCTAAACAACCTTCCTAAAGTATTATTTATGCCATTATCAATGGCATTATCCACTTGATTATTTACTTTATTAGAAACACTTTCACCCATATTGGTCACATGTTTATTTATAGTATTTTCAGAACTATTCTATTTTATTTTGATAACCGCCTTAGACGTATATCCATTAACTTGACTCAACTTAAGTGCAATGTTATTGTCACCATTAGCGTCCACTGCTCTTATATATCGCCAGTTATCATTATCTTCAACATCTTTAAACCCTACAGCTAGTGCATAGTACTGTATATCTGGTGTCAATTGTACTTGGAAAATTTCTGTACTCCCAGGTACTAACAATGTTTTAGCCCGGTTTATTAACTCATTATCCCAATTAATCCTCTTCGAACTTACTAATTCAAAATAGTCCAACTTTTTAAATACTTCATTTGACTTTAGTGTAAAGAAATGTATAGATAATGGTGTCTTAGTCTCTACCGCAATTACTTTTACATTCAATGTTGAACCTGTAGATGATGCACATCCTGAGAGGAATATAAGTATAAAACTTATATTCCATAAAATCAATTTTATTTTCATTATTTATGTCCTAGGTTTAAAGTTTTTAACACTGATTTGTATTAATTTTCCAAATCTGTCGTATCAAGATCTTCTGAATTTTTAATAATATCCAAATACTTAAATTTATCATAATAAGCATCCCAGGCTAAAGCTTTTTTATTACTTAGTTTTTTATTCAATAAATTATCTCTTTCAAAAGAAAAATATAATTTTTGAGGTGAAAAATTTTCTGCATCTCTAAGCTTCATATTATTATATGCGGTATAAAAAGCCACATTATGTGTATTTATTTCATGAAAAAGGTTTTTAATATGATAACTTACAGACTGAGTAGGTTTACACATAGTTGCAAAAATCTCTTTTGTTCCTGTAGCATTTAATAATGGATTATTTTGTCCATCTACATTTTCACCAAGATATGACTTGATGGTTCTCAATGACTGTAATGTTGTTTGAGATTTTTCCACTGTCACCCGTACCAACTCAGACACTTCATTGATAAATGTTTCTTTATCTTGTTCATTCATGGTATCACTATCTAACCCTAGTTTAGCAGCTAACAATTTAAAAAATTTATCTTCAGTATCTACAGCATTAGGCACTGGTGTACTTTTCAAATATTCAGGTACTTCATCATATGTTGGATTTTCAATATGCACATTCAGTGTATTTTCAACATGTTCCATATAGGGGCTATCATGATTTTCTATGATATTATCAAACTCAGGTAAAATCTCATTGCTTGAATTACTATCATTATTTATAAGAGAAAGAATATCATTTTTTTCTGTATTAGGGCTAATCACATCAAAATCTTTTTCTGTACTATTACCCATAAAAAACTGATCAGGGATACCAAAATCTTCACTCATCACACTATGTGCCTGCTGTTCTTTATTATTATTGAGGAATTCATTCCCAACAATTTTCACACTAATATCATAATCACCAATAACAATAATCGATTTATTCGTCAAAGGAATATCGCTATCTTTAGTCAATTTTTTATGTGGATTTTTAAAAAATGTGCCATTACTACTTTTATCTCTTAAATAGTATTGATTATTTTTAAAGAAAATCTCTGCATGAAAATTAGAAATACGTTTTGATGGATCATGTAAAACCCAATCCATATGTTTATTACGACCTATTTTTCCTCCATTTTGATTAAACTTAACTGTTTTTTCAAAAATGCTATGACTAGGTGTGTTGATAATTTCTAAAACCAAATTCATTTATTGCTTCTCCCCATTATGTACTTTTAATATCTATATTATTTTGTTTATCAATAGTGATAGATATTGTTTGTAACTTTTTCTCAAGCACCATGTTATCAAGTATAATTTTAGAGAGTTTTGGCATAAGATTATTATTGATAATTAATTCTAAATTTCTAGCTCCTGTTTCAAGAGCATCAGAATGCTCTACAATATATTCCAATAATTTATCATCATACGTAAAACGTATATTTTTTGAAGACAACTGTCTTTCAATAGAAGAAAGTTTTAGGCTTGCAATTTTTTTAAGTGACTCAAGATTCAGATTGGTATAGGGTATGACATTCATTATCCCTAAAAGTGCTGGTTTAAAGTATTTTGATAGTGAGGGTAATATCTCTTTAGTTACTTCATCCATTCGTACATCTTTATTTTTTGTAAATAATGTCGTGATCTCATCAGTTGCAAGATTAGAAGTCATAATAATAACTGTATTTTTAAAGCATATTTCTCTACCTTCACCATCATTCGCTACCCCTTTATCAAAAATCTGATAAAATAGATTGAGTATATCAGGATGAGCCTTTTCAATTTCATCAAATAACACTACCGAATAAGGTTTAACCCTTACTGGGTCAGTTAACTGTCCCCCATCACCGTAACCAACATACCCTGGAGGTGAGCCAATCAGTCTAGAAATTGTATGTTTTTCTTGAAACTCTGTCATATTAATAGTTGTTAAAAACTGTTTTCCACCAAATAACATTTCTGAAATCTTGATTGCAGTTTCAGTCTTACCAACACCACTCGGACCAACAAGTAAAAATACACCTTCTGGTGTATTCTCTTTTTTCAGACCTGCCGTTGAAATTTGTAAAAATGTACTCAAATAATCTATTGCTTCATCTTGTCCTATAACACTTTCTTTCATTTTATCAGAAAATTCAAGAACATTTTTCACTTGTTCTTCTTTCATACTTCCAAGAGGAATACCTGTCCAAGATGCAATCACTTCTGCTATTTGGTCTTCACTTACTGTTTCGTAAATATAGATATTTTTTTCTTGTAATTCTGCCAATTCCTTATAGGCTTTTTGAAGAGCATTCTTATTATTTTTTTTCTTTAACGCTTGTATCTCTTTAAGTTTCTTAGTTTGTTCTTTCCATAAAGTTGTTTCTTTTTTATATATGGTTTTTAATGCAACTATCTCTTTTTTAGTTTTAATAATCTCTTGTTTATTATCTTTAATACTCTCATCATTATCTCTTTGCAACGCTTTTAATTTTTTCTCAAGTATTAATATTTCATTTTGATATTCTAATAAAGCAAAAGGTTGATTACTTTTTCCAATTTTCACATTGGCACATGCAGTATCGAGTACATCAATCGCTTTATCTGGCAATTGTCTACCTGTAATATATCTTGCCGATAAATTTGCTGCTGCACGTAAAGCATCATCTTCAATATAAACACCATGTACTTCTTCATATTTATCTGCAATACCTCTAAGTATCGTTACTGTTTGCTCTATAGTAGGTTCTACTAAATCAATTTTTTGGAATCTACGTGAGAGTGCAGGATCTTTTTCAAAATATTTTCTATACTCCAACCATGTTGTTGCTGCAATCGTTTTTAGTTCACCTCGAGCTAATGCTGGTTTAAGCAGGTTGGCAGCATCACTCCCACCTTCATTCCCTCCAGCACCAATTAAGGTATGTGCTTCATCAATAAATAACATTGTAAATACTTCAGAAGATTTAATTTCATTGATAACTGCTTGTAATCTACGTTCAAATTCACCTTTAACACTTGCTCCAGCTTGCATTGCACCTAGATCTAAAGAAAGTAGCCTAGCATTATAAAGATGTTTTGGTACATCTTTATTGATAATTTTTAATGCCAACCCTTCAACAACAGCTGTCTTACCTACTCCAGCTTCACCTACTAAAATAGGATTGTTTTTTCTTCTTCTCGAAAGAATGTCTATAGCTTGTTTTATTTCACTTTCTCTAGAAAGTACTGGGTCAATTTTTCCCTCTCTAGCAGATTGCGTTAAATCTACAGTATATTGATCTAATTCTGTTTTCTGTTTTATCTCTCTATTTTCAATCTCTAAAGGTTGCGTCTTAGGTGTTTCTAAAAACCCTTTTAAAAGTAAAGTAACTTTTTTAGGAGATATCGAAGTAAATACAGAGAAATACTCTGTAGCAATATATTTATTACTATGCTCAAATAATGTATAAATTAAAGAAATATCAGTTATTTCATCGAGGTCTAACTCTAATTTATTTAATAAAAATGTACTTTCTAGCCAATCTATTAATGCTATTGAAAAAATAGGGTTTCTACTTTAACTCACCTGACCCATTTTTATTTTACCAACTAAAAGTTCTTCCATAGTACTTTTATCGATATTATATTGCTCCAAGAGTTTATTGATAGTACTATCTTCATCTATCAACATGACATATAGCATGTCTTCTATGAGAATCTCACTACCACCTCTTGTAATCGTATTTTGTACAGCTTTTTCTAGATAATTTTTTGCATTTTTATCTAAATTTCCTATTAACTTTTGCAATTCCATTTTCATTATTATCCCTACATAATTATTGTAATGTTTTATTGTCTATCGTCTTTTATAACTAGAACACCCTATTTTCAATCCATTATCACATGCTTTTTTGTAATATTCTTTAGCCTTAATATTATCTTCTGCTACACCATGACCATTTTCATATAAACTACCAACATTAAAACAAGCTAGTGCATGATTACTATCACATGCTTCTATAAAAGATGTTCTAGCTTTTGTATAATTATGTTTTACGCCTTGTCCCATTAAGTATGACAATCCAAGTTCATAACAACCTTTTTGATCCCCATTATTACACCCTTTATTAAAATATGCTGTCGCCGTGATATGGTTGCGACGTGTACCTTTCCCTTCTCGATAAAGCGTACCTAAGTTACTGCAACTCTTAGCATAATTATTCTTACAAGCTTTATAAAAAAGTTTTTTAGCATTAGCGTAACTTCTTCTTCCTCCTAAACCTTTAGTATTTAGTTCTCCAAGTTCATTACACGCATCATTACTATACTCTTTATCTTGATAAGTTAACCCTGCATAATTTTTATTACAAGCGCGTCTCAATGCTCTTTTAGCTCTATAATAACTTGTTCTTGTACCTATACCCTTTTTATACATAAGTCCAGATACATAGCACCCTTTCACATCTCCTTCTTTACATTGCACTTTATATGCACTAAATTCATTTGGATCCAACTTTACATTACCACATCCTACTAGTATCAAAAGACCCACGCTCAACATACTATAAACTATCCAATTTTTCATTCTTTTCCTTTTCTCAAAAATAATTTCGATTGATTATATCTAAATCTTTATCTAGTACCCAATATATAACAACTAGATACTCTACAGAAGGTATGCCTTTTTTTACGGCACTTTCTTAAGGCAGATTCAGAAGCACCTTTTTTAGTCGCATGTTTTGCAGACCACATTTGTGTGCCCTCGCCACCTGCAACACAGTACCACAGATAACTAGACGTACTTTTACTTTTACTTTTACTTTTACTT
>JAJRPL010000476.1 GCA_024280815.1 Bacteroidota bacterium | reverse complement strand
TTGTTTGCCTTCAAAATAGATTAATATTGTTGGGATAGCAAAAACTGAGAGTTGTCCTGCCAATTCAGGTGTGTCGCTTGTATAGGTTTGGTATAGTGTAAGCTTTGGGAAATTTTTGGTCAACATTTTTTTTAGTTTTGGACCAACATTTTCGCCAACATTACAGGTATTGTCTGTAATGTACAATGCAAAGGCAGTTTCTTTTTCCTTGATGGTTTCGAAGTTTTCTATAGAGTTTATGTTTTGCATTGTTGATTTAATTGTCATTCCTGCGTAGGCAGGAATCCAGTGAAAATTATTTCTGATTTTGTGAGATTCTTCACTCCTCCCGAGACTTCGGGATTTAATGACATTATTATTGAATCTTATCTAGTCCCTCTCTGGGGAGAGGAATTAAATTCCAAACGCCTCCTTAACTTTATCCACAAAATCCAATTTCTCCCAAGTAAATAATTCTACTTCTTTTACAACGGTTCCAGAATACGGACTCTCAAATGTTTTAGTAATGGTTTTGGGTTCTTTACCCATATGTCCATAAGCTGCAGTTTCTAAATAAATCGGATTTCTTAATTTTAATCTAGCTTCTATAGCAGCTGGACGCATATCAAAAAGTTGAGCTACTTTTTTTGCAATTTCACCATCCGTTAAATCTACTTTGCTTGTACCATACGTATCTACAAATATAGAAGTAGGTTCAACAACACCAATAGCATAACTTACTTGTACTAAAATTTCATCAGAAACACCTGCAGCTACTAAATTTTTAGCAATATGTCTGGCAGCATAAGCTGCACTTCTATCTACTTTACTTGGGTCTTTACCTGAGAAAGCACCACCACCATGAGCACCTTTACCACCATAGGTATCTACAATAATTTTTCTTCCAGTTAAACCAGTATCCCCATGAGGGCCACCAATAACAAACTTACCTGTTGGGTTGATATGATATTCAATAGCATCATTAAATAAGGCTTGTATATTTTTGGGTAATTGAGATTTAACTCTCGGGATTAAAATAGAAATAATATCATTTTTAATTTTAGCTAACATGTTGGCATCGTCAGCATCAAAATCGTCATGTTGTGTAGAGACAACAATGGCGTCTATTCGTTGTGGTACATTATCATCACTATATTCAATAGTTACTTGGCTTTTTGCATCAGGACGTAAATAGGTAATCTCTTTTTCTTCTCTACGTAACTCAGCAAGTACTTGTAAAATTCTATGAGAAATATCTAATGCCAATGGCATGTAGTTTTGAGTTTCGTTAGTAGCATAACCAAACATCATACCTTGGTCACCAGCACCTTGTTCTTCTTTAGTAGCTCTATCAACACCTTGGTTAATGTCTTGAGATTGTTCGTGAATTAAAGAAATGACACCACAAGAATCACCAGAGAATTGGTATTCACCTTTGGTATAACCAATTTTGTTAATGACTTTTCGAGCAATTTCTTGGACGTCTAAATAGGTAGTGCTTTTTACTTCACCTGCAAGTACTACTTGACCAGTTGTTACTAGAGTTTCACAGGCTACCTTTGACTCAGGGTCAAAAGCTAAAAAATTGTCTAATAAAGCGTCACTAATTTGGTCTGCTACTTTGTCTGGATGTCCTTCAGAAACACTTTCTGAGGTGAATAAATATGCCATAGTAATATTTTAAATAGTATAATAAAAAATTGCAATGGCTAAAGGAGTAGGAATACTGCTTTAGCATTTTTAAAGAGGTTGCAATCAGTTCAAAATTATCCTCTATAAGATTAGGCAAATGTAGATAAAATATAATTCAAAAATAGCAAGCTATAATTTTTTATTTTGTTAAAAATGAATACTATTAAAGGATACTATTGTATATTAGTTGATTAAAAGCTAAAGTGATGAAAAAAATTACAATATTAATCTGTTTGATTTTCTTTTTGGCAAACTGTGCTTCAGACGATAGTCAATCAGAAAATGAAGAAACTCCAATAGGTGAATTGACATTTAGTAAAGGCGTTTTTACTTCTGGTGCACATACAACTACAGGAATTGCATCAGTTAATTCTAAGAAAACAGTATTAAAATTTTCAAAATTTAAAACTGATGCTGGTCCAAAACTGGTGGTTTACTTAACTACAGGGGTTGGTGCTACTGATTATGTGTCCTTAGGAGATTTAAAAGGGATAGATGGAGATTATTCTTATAGTATTCCATCAAATACTAATTTGGATAAATATAATATTGTAGATATTTGGTGTGTAGATTTTTCAGTAAGTTTTGGCCATGCTGAGCTTAAAAAATAATTATTATTCTGTTATTTCTAATAATTTAAAAAAAGCCAACTAAAATTTGGTTTTCTACATTTTATTTTACAATATTTGCTCTTCAAAGTTCAATGATTTATTGAAATGTTATCAAGAAAGGTGGAGGGATTAGACCCTGTGAAGCCTTAGCAACCCTTTGTATTTAACAAAGAAGGTGCTAAATTCTACCTGAATACGGATTCATTTATCGGTATTTGGATAGATAACAAAAAGAAATTACTTTCTGTGATTTCTATGTTTTTCTTATAATATTTTTCTATTAATACACTTTTTTAAAGTGCATTTGACTTTTAAATTTAATCATTTATTAATTTAAAAAGTAAAGAAAAATGAGTACACAAAAATTCGCAACCAACGCGTTGCATGCAGGTCATGACGTAACGTCTAACGGAGGAACTAGAGCGGTCCCTATTTATCAAACAACAAGCTATGTTTTTGAAGATTCAGATCAAGCTGCAAATCGGTTTAACCTATCTGAACCAGGGTTTATCTATACCCGATTAAACAACCCTACTAATGATATTTTAGAGCAACGCCTTGCCACTTTAGAAGGTGGTCTTGCTGCTGTTGTAACAGCTTCTGGCACGGCAGCCATTAGCACAACTTTACTCACCTTGTTAAGAGCAGGTGACCATATTGTGGCGTCTAGTAGTCTGTATGGTGGTACATTTAATTTGTTAAAAGTAACGCTACCAAGATTAGGGATTACAACTACTTTTGTGGATGCTTCAAATCCAGAAAATTTTAAGGATGCTGTTCAAGAAAATACTAGAGCAATTTTTATTGAGTCATTAGGCAACCCTAAATTAGATGTATTAGATATTAAAGCCATTTCTAATGAAGCTAAAAGTGCTAGAATTCCTTTAATTGTAGATAATACAGTAGCTACACCTGCCTTATTAAATCCTATTGATCATGGAGCGGATATCGTTATTCATTCATTGACAAAATATATAAGTGGTAATGGAACGTCGCTTGGAGGTGCTATTATAGATGCAGGTACTTTTGATTGGTCTAATGGAAAATTTCCTGAATTTACTGAGCCGTCTGAAGGCTATCATGGATTAGTATATCATGAGGCTTTGGGTGCTATAGCCTTTATTGCTAAAATAAGAATAGAAGGGTTACGTGATTTTGGAGCGGCATTGAGTCCGTTTAATGCTTTTCAAATTATTCAAGGTTTAGAAACGTTAGAAATACGGATTAAAAAACATTCAGAAAATGCATTAATATTAGCAGAATGGTTAGAGCAACAAGAGGAAGTAGTATGGGTTAACTATCCAGGTTTAGAAAATAACACATATTATAATTTAGCTAAAAAGTACTTACCTAAAGGACAAAGCGGATTGGTTACTTTTGGAGTGAAGGGCGGATTTGAATCTGCTAAAATTATAGCTGATACAACTAAAGTGTTTTCTTTGTTGGCGAATATTGGAGATTCAAAATCATTGATTATTCATCCTTCAAGTACTACCCATCAACAATTAAGTGAAAACGATCAAGAGGCTACAGGTGTTAGTCAAGACTTGATTCGACTTTCGGTTGGTTTAGAAGATATAGAAGATTTAAAATCGGATTTAAAAGAAGCTTTTAAATCCATACCAAAATCTGTACTACAAAATTAATTTAGATGAGTTTAAAATATATAGATATATTAAATTTTAAGACCGAGTTAGGTAAGACTGTTCAAATAAAACTGTCTTACCAAACTTTTGGTAAGACTTTAGACGAAGCACCAATTGTATTGGTAAATCATGCTTTGACAGGAAACTCAACAGTTTGTGGTAAAGAGGGTTGGTGGCAAGACTTAATAAGTGAAGGTAAGTGTATTGACACAAATCAATACACCATACTTGCCTTTGATATTCCTGGTAATGGTTATGGTAATGATGCACATTTTATAGATAATTATAAAGATTTTGTAGCTAGAGACATTGCTAAAATTTTTGCAATAGGATTACAGAAACTGAAAATTAAATCTCTATTTGCTGTAATTGGAGGTTCTGTTGGCGGTGGTATAGCTTGGGAATTGGCAGTTTTAAAACCGAAGTTTATAAAACACGTAATCCCCATTGCATCAGACTGGAAATCGACAGATTGGTTGATTGCCAATTGCTATTTACAAGATTTGATATTGAATAATTCGTCTAGTCCCATAGCTGATGCACGTGTGCATGCCATGTTGTGCTATCGAACGCCAGCATCTTTTAAAACAAAATTTGACAGATCAACCAACAAATCACTAGATGTGTTTAATATTGAAAGTTGGTTAATTCATCATGGTAGAAAATTAAATGAACGTTTTCATTTAGCTACCTATAAACTGATGAATCAATTA
>JAJRPL010000037.1 GCA_024280815.1 Bacteroidota bacterium | reverse complement strand
TAAATAATCCCCCGAATTCAAAATTTTAAATATCAAACGATCGCCTTCATCACCATATTTACCTAGTAAAGTAGATGAATTTTCAAAAGCTGGTGTTTCAATAGGTTGAAATCCGAAATTTTCAAAAGCAGTACGTATCGTATTAAAAATATAATTACGTTTGGCTACTTCTGTTGGAGAAAAATCTCTTGTGCCTTTAGGGATGCTTGGTTTCATTTTGCCGTTCAGAGTTTCGGGTTTCGGGTTTTGATTGTTAAATTCAAATTTCAACAATACAGAACCTAAAACACGGAATATTTTAACATAAAGTGCAAATATCTAAAATTAAATGCTAAAAATATCATGTGTGGTTGATTTGTTTGTGTAGATAATTGTTCCACAGAGATTCACAGAGAAAAACACGGAGATTCATATAAGCATTGGGAACTGTCAACTAAGACTACTCACACATACTAATTAAATTATGTATATGTTTGCAATATGTATTATTATTTAATTCTTGCTCTTCAAGGCTATTGTATTTATCATGCAGTGAAAAACAAGAATGAGTATTATTGGATTTTTATTATTCTTTTTATTCCTGTGATTGGTTCACTCATTTATTTATTTACTCAAGCATTTAGCAAAGGAGATATAGAACATGTTCAGCAAAATATTATCTCCACAATCAACCCCACAAAAAAGGTTTTAGATTTAAAAAAACAACTTGATTTTTCTGAAACTTTTCAAAATAAAGTTAACCTTGCAGATGCTTATTTAGATATTGAAGATTTTCAAAATGCAATTACTTATTATGAAGAAGCTTTAGATTCTGTATTTTCAGGAGACATTTATGTAATTTCAAATCTTATTGAAGCATATTATTTTACAGAAAATCATGAAGCAGTTATTAAATATTATCAAATTTTAAAAGATAAAAATAAAAAAATAAAACCTAAAAATCAATTACAATACGGATTATCATTAGATAAATTAGGCAAAACAGAATTGGCAGAAAAAGAATTCAAAAAAATAAACATCAGTTTTTCAAACTATCATGAGCGTTTAATACTTGCTAAACATCTTATCTATAAAAACAAAAAAGAGGAAGCTAAAGACATTCTACAAAAGGTCTATGAAGAATCTACACGATTCTCTAGAGATATTGCAAAAGTAAATAGGCATACGATAAACAACGTAAGATCGCTATTAAGAAACCTTTAAATTATCAAACTACAACTGCCTACTGAACGCTTTTTTTAGGTTTAAACCATTTAAATACTTTGAAAATTAACCAAAGTATTAAGATCACAAATAAAATTGCAAATACTGGAGCTACAAATGACAATATTGCCATCACTATAGATGTACCCGATTCTACTGTAGAAATGATTGGGTTGGCTACACCTCCCGTTGTCGCGGTAGAAGTTAAGCGTGCTGTACTGGTTGAAGTTTTTATAGCTGTTGCCGTACCACCACCTGCAATAATGGCTAATGACCAAGTGATTACTGGAGACAAATCGGCTGCAGTTGACAACATAACAGCTGTACCAGCTACAGCAGCTAAAGGCACTGCAATAGTATCTAACAAATTATCAAACCATGGAATTAAATAAGCTCCAATTTCAACTACTGTTGCAATACCTAAAGTAATCATAGCAGTCAAACCACCTATCCACTCCCAACTTTCATTTAAAGGAATCATTCCGTAATGAGAAACAATACTCAATGCAAACAATGGCACAAAGACTCTAAAGCCAACTGATGCAGCTAAACCAATACCTAATAAAATACTAAAAATAGTTTCTGGCATACTCTTATGTTTTCTGTTTTTTCTTCTTTGCAGCAGGAAATAATACGTTATTTAATATTAATCTGTAACCAGGCGAAGTTGGGTGTAAGTCTAATTCTGTTTTAGGGTCTCCTACTCTATGGGTATAATCTTCTGGGTCGTGCCCTCCATAAAAAGTCCACATGCCTTTTCCTTTTACACCATGAATATACCGTGCCTCACTATTCACTTTATTTTCACCCATCACCAATACTGTTGATTTTACATGACTTCTGTCAAAACTTGTAGTTTGCCCCATAAAACCTTTAACCAAAGTAGTATGATTTTGACAAAGCATGGTAGGCACAGGGTCCCATTTTGCCGAATATTCTTGTAAAGAAAAATAATCTTCTGTACGTTGAATTTTACGTTTTTGTGTCATATCAATTGATGAAAACTCATATTCAACAGGACTTCTCACCAACTTAAAATCTGTAAAAGCGAAAGTTTTAGAAAAGTCAATTTTATTTTGATAATTTGGTTCAGAAGCATCACCGTCAAACATCGCCTCGCAAATATCAACTCCTTCAGCAGCCAGAGCAATATCAAAACTATCTGTAGCAGAGCACATGGCAAACATAAAACCGCCACCAATTACATAATCTCTAATTTTTAATGAGACCGCCAATTTTTCTTGAGATACTTTTGAATAGCCTAACTTCTTTGCTAAATTTTCAGAATCTCTTTTACTTTCAATATACCACGGTGCTCCTCTATATGCTCCATAAAACTTACCATATTGCCCTGTAAAATCCTCATGATGTAAATGCAACCATTCATATAATAATAGCTTATCATTCAATACATCTTCATCATAAATTACATCGTAAGGAATTTCGGCATAATTCAATACCATCGTAACTGCATCATCCCAAGGTTTTTTACCTAAAGGAGAGTAAACAGCTATTTTTGGTGCTTTTTCTAAGGTAACGGCTTCCATATTTTGAGAAGGACTTGCAATCATTTCCAAAATTTGCATCGCTTCAGTATCAGAGATAACTTCAAAAGACACGCCTCTAATTTTACATTCTTTTCTAAAGCTCTCAGTATCTTCTAATAAGAACGAACCTCCTTTATAGTTAAGCAACCATTTTACATTATTCCCTTTTTCTAATGAATAATAGGTAATTCCATAGGCCTTTAAATGATTTTTTTGACTGACATCATCCATAGGGATTAATATGAATGAGGCAAAAGAAAGCTCACTAATAAATAGGATAAGAAAAAATAGAATATGTTTTAATGTGAATTTCAAGAATCAAAAGTACAATTAAAACGGCACATCACCATCATCAGGAATATCATCAAATGCATTGTGTGGATTTTGAAAATTTTGAGGATCAATAGCTTCATTCATTTTAGATTGAAATTCTGTTGCAAAACTCTCTTCTAAATCTGAAAATTGTGCCAAATGCCCTGTAAATTTTAACCTGATATTCTCTAAGCCGCCATTTCTATGCTTAGCAACAATAAATTCTCCTTGACCTTCACATGGTGTTCGTTCATCATCATCCCATTCTGTTTGTCCGTAATATTCAGGTCTAAAGATAAATGAAACGATATCAGCATCTTGCTCAATAGCACCAGATTCACGTAAATCTGACAATAACGGACGCTTACTACCTCCACGTGTTTCAACCGCACGAGACAATTGCGATAAGGCAATAACGGGTATTGCCAATTCTTTTGCCAAAGCTTTTAAATTTCTAGAAATGGTAGAAATTTCTTGCTCTCTATTACCACCAGCAGAAGCTGCTGTCATCAATTGCAAATAATCAATAATTACAATTTTAACGTCATGTTGCGAAACCAAACGTCTTGCTTTTGCACGTAAATCAAAAATAGATAATGAAGGTGTATCATCAATAAATATCGGAGCTTTAGATAAATTTTTAACCTTTACATTTAATTGTTCCCATTCATGAGGCTGTAAATCTCCTTTTCTTAACTTACCTGAAGGGATTCCTGTTTCACTAGAAATCATTCTTGTAATTAACTGCACTGAAGACATCTCTAAAGAAAATATAGCTACAGGAATATCAAAATCTATAGCCATGTTTTTTGCCATAGACATTACAAAAGCCGTTTTACCCATACCAGGTCTTGCCGCTATTATCACCAAATCAGATGGTTGCCAACCTGAAGTTAGATTGTCTAATTTTGTAAATCCAGATGCAACTCCACTCATTCCTTCTTTATTAGAAATCTCTTCAATTTTCTTTAAGGCTTGATTTACCAAGCCTTCAGCTGCTTCAGAACTTTTCTTTAAATTACCTTGTGTTACTTCAAATAATTTTGTTTCTGCAGAATCTAATAAATCAAAAACATCAGAAGTCTCATCATAAGCTTCATCAATAATTTCACTAGATATACTGATGAGCCTTCGTTGAATATATTTTTGAATAATAATACGAGCATGAAATTCAATATGTGCAGAAGATGCTACTTTTTGTGTTAAACCCACCAAATAAAAATCACCGCCAACACTATC
>JAJRPL010000475.1 GCA_024280815.1 Bacteroidota bacterium | reverse complement strand
TGGCAGAGCCACTTAAAAAAACAGAATATGGTCAATATATGGTTGACATAGCGAATGAAAAACTCGTATAAGGAAGTATGTGATGGTAAATAAAAACAAGACAATTTTAGTAACTGGGTGTGCAGGATTTATCGGATCAAACTTTGTCCCTTATTTTTTGGAGAAATATATAGATTATGATATTGTTAATCTTGATTTGTTAACGTATGCAGGAGACTTAAATAATCTAAATGACATTAAGGACGCAAATAGACATACATTTGTTGAAGGCGATATCAAAGATAGAAAACTTGTAGAAAATATTTTTTCCAAATATGATATTAGAGGCGTAATTCATTTTGCAGCAGAGAGTCATGTAGATAATTCTATCAAAAATCCTGGTGTTTTTATAGAAACAAATGTAAATGGCACTTTTACATTATTAGATGTTGCATATAAGTACTGGATGAACAAACCTTTTGAATATAAAAAAGAATATGAAGGATGTAGATTTCATCATATTTCAACAGATGAAGTGTATGGTACATTAGGTAAAGAAGGACTATTTACAGAAGAGACACCTTATGCACCAAATTCACCTTATTCAGCAAGTAAAGCAGGTAGTGATATGGTAGTAAGAAGTTATCATCATACATATGGTATGCATACTGTAATTACCAATTGTTCAAATAATTATGTTCCTAAACAACATGATGAAAAATTGATTCCTACGATAATAAGAAAAGCTTTAAATAATGAAATAATTCCTATTTATGGTGATGGTGAAAATATTCGTGATTGGCTTTATGTTCTTGACCATTGTAAGGGCATTGATCTTGTGTATCATACTGGAAAAAGTGGAGAAGTGTATAATATTGGTGGACGTAATGAACGTAACAATAATTACATTGTAAATAAAATATGTGAAATTTTAGACGAAAAAGAACCCAAAGATGAGAGTTATAAATCATTGATAACTTATGTTGAGGATAGGGCAGGTCATGATAGAAGATATGCAATTGATGCAACAAAAATAGAAAATGAATTAGGATGGAAAGCAGATGAAAATTTTGAGTCTGGTATTCTAAAAACGATTGAATGGTATTTAAATAAATATAAATAATACTTAATCATAAAATTGATAGTTATGCAGAGATTATTGATATTAATAAAATTCTCATTGAAATTATATTGAGAATATAGAACATCACATTTACAATAAGTTTATTTGACTGAAAAAGGATACATCAACATGCTATTATCAGAGTACACTACAAATAGAGACAATAACTTTAATCTTCTTAGATTTATGGCAGCATTTGTAGTTTTAGTTACACATAGTTTTTCATTGGTAAGTGGGAATATTTTAGATGAACCGTTAAGAACTACTTTAGGTATGTCTCTAGGTGATATAGCTGTCGATTTATTTTTTGTAACGAGTGGATTTTTAATAACCAGCAGTTACCTTAATCGAGGTAATTTGATTGCATTTGTTTGGGCTAGAGTATTACGAATATATCCAGGACTTATAGTCGCTATGATTTTTTGTGTTTTTGTGGTTGGGATTTGGGCTACAAATTTAAGTATTTCTGAATATTTACTAGATAGTCAAACCTATAAATATTTTTTTAAAAATATATTTTTATTTTTTGGTGTAGAACATCATTTACCTGGTGTATTTGAAGCATTACCTTATGCAAAAGCTGTCAATGGTTCATTATGGACACTCCCCTATGAAGTAAGGATGTATGCTATTTTAGCTTTTATCTTAACAGTGATTACTGTTCTTCGAAAAAAAAGAACATGGATTACATTTCAAAATGTGTTATTATTTGTAGGTATTTTTTCTCTTGTAGTGCTTTTTGTTGATCATTTTTATCCGCTAAGAGAAACATCCAATTTTTTACCAAAATTTATTAGGTTGTTCTCTGCTTTTTTTGTTGGTGCCATGTTTTATGTTTGGAGAGACCATATAAGACTTACGTATAAATGGTTTTTCATATTTGTTGGTCTATTATTAATATCCACGGTAGATAAAGATATATATTTTATTGCTTATTATCTGACTTTGGCGTATTTAATCTTTTTTCTTGCCTATGTTCCAAATGGGTTTATACGTAAATTTAATGCTTTTGGTGATTACTCCTATGGGATGTATATTTATGCATTTCCTGTACAACAGTCATTGATTTATATGTATCCAAATATCTCAGTTTTGTCCATGATTACTGTAAGTTTTATCATTACACTGATACTATCAATATTTTCTTGGTATTTAGTGGAAAAGAAATTTTTAAAGATGAAGAATAATTATCTATTTATAGAAAAGATATTCAAAAAATTAAAAATCGGATAGTGTTATTTGACATTTTTTGACATAAATATATTACTATTTGGATGTAGATATAAAAAAATATATCAGCATGAAAACTTGATGTTTTATAGTTATTATCGCATTGTGGTATAATTCTATAATATGTGATATACAAATAGTGAAATGTAGTAATGAGATTAAATAAATAAAGTTAGGATGGGAAATGAATAAGAATGGTACTTTGTTAGATACAAGAGAAGCAGGTGAAATAGACATTAAAGAGTTATTTCAAATTTTAAAAAGACATAAGTTCTTTATTCTTTTAATGGGATCATTGTTTGCCTTAATTTTTTCAGTATATGCATATTATGAAGCTAATGTATATAAATCAGATACTGTACTAGAAATTGGCTCAGGAGATAGTGCTAGTGGACAGAAGGAAGATGTTTTAAGTATGGCTCTTGGAGGTGGAAAAGTAAATCTTGATACTGAAATGGGTATTTTGTTGTCACGAAAAGTAGCTATAAATACATTGAAAAATGTAAACCTTACACATCGTTATTATGCTATAGATGGTTTTAAAAGACCAGTTGAACTTTATGAAGATGTACCCTTTGAAATTTTATTGAAGAGGGGTTATAATTTAGAATTCACGCTTACACCTCTTGATAGCAAAAGCTATCGTCTTGTGACAGAAGGAAAAGAAGATAATGCAAGTAGTTGGGTTTATGATGAAATACATGAATACAATAAAGAAGTTAAACATAGGAACTTCTCCTTCACGCTTTTGGTAAAAGATGTACAAAAATTAAGTGCAGAAAGTTATAAATTTATGGTATTAGATACCAATAAGGCGATAAAGTATTTACATGATCATTTAGCGGTAGAACAATTGACTGAACTTTCATCTTTGATAAGAATAAGTTATGCAGATTCTGTACCACTAAGAACAAAAAATGTTGCAGATGAATTAGCAAATAGTTACATCATGCATGCTATTGAAACTAAGACGGCAGAAGCTTCAAGTATATTAGAGTTTATTGATCAGCAACTTGCAGATATAGATAATGGATTGAAAGAATCAGAAAATGAATTAGAACAATACAAGCAGTCAATAAGTACAGTAAGTTTGACTTTTAAAGCTGAAGGTGTTGTTGAGAAACTTAGTGAATATGAAACTGAACTAAAAAAGATAGATATTAAAAAGAAAATGTTAGATAGAATTTATAAAAAAGTGCAAGCAGGAACAGATATAGAGACACTTTCAGTAGCCGGACTTAATTTAGATGAAAGTCTAGGTACATTGATTGGAAAATTACAAGATGCTCTGTTAGAAAGAAGACCTCTACTTCAAGCATATACAAGTAAACACCGCAAAGTTTTAAGTATTAACAGGGTAATAGCACAGTTGAAGAAAATGATAAGAATCAATATAAAAACTTTAAAAAACAATATCGATCAGCGTCAAAGTTTACTTGCCCAAAATGTAAATGATCAAAAAGAAATGTTGGAGGCTTTACCTGAAAGTGAGCGTAGGTTAGGAAGATTACAACGTAACTTTACAGTCAATGAAAAAGTATATTCTTTCCTTTTAGAAAAAAGAGCATCCGCTGTGATAGCAAAGGCGGGCACAATTAGTGCAAATAGTGTATTGGATCATGCGGTACTTCCTGAAGAAGCCATGGGGCCTAAAAGAAAAATCATGGCAATATCAGGTTTATTACTTGGTTTGTTATTAGGTATTGCATTTGTATTATTAAGAGACTATTTAGATACTAGAGTTAAAGATGAAGATGACCTTAAGAAGGTGACTTCTGTGCCATTGATAGGAACAATACCATCATTTTCTGGTTCAGAAGGAAAAGCAAAAGTTCTTGAAGCCCCTAAATCTGCGGCAAGTGAAGCTTTTAGAGCACTACGTACTAATTTAAGTTTTTTATCTCAATCTGAAGACTCTTTAATGATAACAAGTACATCTACTATTTCAGGAGAAGGTAAAACCACTATAAGTATTAACCTTGGTGCAGTAATGAGTTTAACTGGAAAGAAAACTATTATTGTAGATCTTGATATGAGGAAACCACAACTTCATAAACGATTACAATTGTCTAACTTAAAGGGAATTAGTTCTGTTTTGGCTAAAAAAGAGAAGTTGTCTGATGTAATTCAGCATATTAATCATGCTGAATATGCGGGGCTTGAC
>JAJRPL010000036.1 GCA_024280815.1 Bacteroidota bacterium | reverse complement strand
CCTAATCTAAACTCATCAGAAAAACTACGCATGGTTATAGCGGGAATTAAAAATAGAAAAAACCAAGGCACCATAAAAAAGAAACTATTTAAATCAGCAAATCCTGCATTTAGTATGTTGAAATCACCTTTAAAGACCCACAAAAACAATCCGTTAATAATTAAAAAAACGGCAATGACCAAATAGCCTATAGGTGAGGCAAAAAAGGAATTGAGTTCTTTTTTAAAAATTGCAATCATGAAGTTATACTTTATATTTTAATTATAGGTTTACTGTTCACTGCTACTGCTTATTTTATCTACACTCCAAGCTTCAGGTCGACCGTTAAATAAAACCTTAGTCTTAGCCCAAACTGTTGTGAAAAGGAC
Source organism: Bacteroidota bacterium (assembly GCA_024280815.1). Lineage (GTDB taxonomy): Bacteria > Bacteroidota > Bacteroidia > Flavobacteriales > Flavobacteriaceae > Aureibaculum. Next base: position 2,528 of record JAJRPL010000036.1, on the reverse strand, counting down.
AGAATTCCTATAGTTTTCTAGGTCTTGTTCTTTGTTCCAATAGCTATACGTAAAGAAAATAGACGGATTTGTTTTGTCTCTGTATAGTTCTAAATGACTGCATCCTTGACTATTTCTTATTTTTTCTTTATTGGCGTTAAAAATACTTAAGAATTCATCAGTTTTATCAGATTTAAAATTCATTTTTACTATTCTTATAAACATTTTAGAAAAATTTTATGGTTATAGAATCTCTATAATCTAATCCCAATAGGGTAGAAGCACCACCAACCGATTTCAGATTACTTTTATAGATAGCTATTTCAAGATAGTTAGCGGCATTGAAAATCGCTAATTTCTCACCATCAACTTGTCGTTTTTCTATCGGAATTTCAAAATCGATAATCTCATTGTATTTATTAATAATTTTTTTAAAAGTATAATGCCTAGCTTTTACTTCAAAAGAACGTCCTTTACCAATGTCTTGAAATATTTTTTTGAAATATTACTAATTACATTTCCATAATTATCAATATAAATAACACTACCTACTATTTGATTAATTTCTTTATTGATGTGAGGGTAGACTTCATTTAGTTGTTTTATTTCAGTAATAGATTTACCAATAACATCTAAGGTGCCACCACGAGCTATATGACAGGCAACTTTAACAAAAGCAGAAGAACTTTCTAAAGTATTGTGTATGGTTATTTCTACAATTTTTTCAGGCTTAATTTCTGAGGCAATCATTGACATGATGCCATTATTTGCACAAATGAAGTAATGGTTGTCTAATTTAACTGCGATATGTTTATTCTCTATACTTAATTCAGAATCAACATCAATAATATGAATACTCTCTTTCGGGAAATTTTTATAGGCATTTTTTAAAATATATGCAGTTTCAGTAATGTTAAAAGGTGAAATTTGATGAGAAATATCAACAACTCTAGCATCATTAAGCTCATTGTAAATGGCACCTTTTATGGCTCCAATAAAATGGTCTTTTGTTCCAAAATCAGTTGTTAATGTTATTAAAGACATTTGTTAATTACTATTGAACAAGAGAGCTACTGGTTATTGAATAAATTGTTTAAATTTGCTTACAAAATTACATATTTTTTTTCGTTTTAAATAGATAAAAGTTATATGATATTTAAAGCGGTATATAGAGGGTTAATAATCATTTTCATCATTAAAATAAGATTCCAATTTGAACGAAAGAGTTATTGAATTGACAGAAATTAGTCCGAAAGATTTTTTCGGTACACATAACAGCAATATTGAGCAGTTAAAAAAACACTTCCCTAAAATTAAAATTGTAGCTAGAGGTAATAAAATTAAGGTTTTTGGAGAAGAAAAATTGTTAGATGAATTTGAGAAGCGTATAGAAATGCTTGTCAATCATTTTAATAAATACAATAGTCTTGATGAGAATAGTATTGAGCGATTATTAACAACAAATGAGAAGCCTGAAAAAGGATCAAAAAAGGACAGTGACGTTTTAGTGCATGGTGTTCGTGGAAAATTAATCAAGCCATTGACAGAAAATCAGCGTAAAATGGTGTTAGAAATGAACAAAAACGACATGCTTTTTGCTATTGGGCCTGCAGGTACGGGTAAGACTTATACTGCGGTAGCATTGGCTGTAAAAGCATTAAAAAGTAAAGATGTAAAACGTATTGTTTTGACAAGACCAGCAGTAGAATCTGGTGAGAATTTAGGTTTTTTACCAGGTGATTTGAAAGAAAAATTAGATCCGTATATGCAACCATTATATGATGCTTTACGCGATATGATTTCACATGAAAAGCTGCAATCTTATTTTGATGCAGGTGTCATACAAATTGCACCTTTGGCATTTATGCGTGGTAGAACATTAGACAATGCATTTGTAATTCTAGATGAAGCACAAAACACGACGCATGCTCAAATGAAAATGTTTTTAACTAGAATGGGTAAAAATGCAAAATTTATAATTAATGGAGATCCTGGTCAAATAGATTTACCTAAAAGACAAATTTCAGGTTTGAAAGAATCATTATTAGCATTAAAAGATATAAAAGGAATAAGCGTAGTCTATCTTGATGGTAAAGATGTTGTTAGACATAAATTGGTGAAAGAAATTATTACGGCTTATAAAAGTATAGAGACTGAATAGGGAATTAATATGTAAATGTTTTTCTTTTGTAAAAGAAAAAATTTAGAATGAACTTATGAATACAATAAACAATACTAATTTTAATTTTAAGAATCAAAAATCTGTTTATAGAGGTAAGGTTCGTGAAGTTTATAATATCAATGATGAATTGTTGATAATGATTGCTACAGATAGACTTTCTGCATTTGATGTGGTTTTACCAAAGCAAATTCCATTTAAAGGGCAGATCTTAAATCAGATAGCAACAAAAATGATGGAAGCTACAGCTGATATTGTCCCTAATTGGTTACTAGCAACTCCAGACCCGAATGTAGCAATTGGTCATTTATGCACGCCTTTTAAAATTGAAATGGTAATTAGAGGGTATCTTTCTGGTCATGCAGCACGT